>JBFEXW010000093.1:0-7345 GCA_041562495.1 Marinobacterium sp.
CCAGCCGATATCCGCTTTAGAGTCCTCAACCTCCTGAGCAGCTTCGCGACGTTTGAGCATTTCCATCTCATAAAGCTTGGAGCGAAGCTGTTTCATACAGTTGTCGCGGTTCTGGTGTTGTGAACGCTGTGACTGACTCTGTACGACGATGCCGCTGGGCTCGTGCGTAATACGTACTGCAGATTCGGTACGGTTAACGTGCTGCCCACCGGCACCGGACGCTCGATATACATCTACACGCAGATCAGCAGGATTGATCTCGATATCAACGTTATCGTCAATTTCAGGCGATACAAACACAGATGCAAAGGAGGTATGACGACGACCACCCGAGTCAAACGGAGACTTACGAACCAGACGATGCACACCCGTTTCGGTTCTTAACCAACCGAAAGCGTACTCACCCTCAAAACGGATAGTCGCAGATTTAATACCGGCAACCTCACCATCGGATACTTCCATCAATTCGGTTTTGAAACCCTTGCTTTCGCCCCAACGCAGGAACATTCGGAGCATCATATTCGCCCAGTCCTGAGCCTCGGTACCGCCGGAGCCCGCCTGAATATCAACGAAGGCGTTGTTCTGGTCCGCTTCACCGGAAAACATACGGCGAAACTCCAACTGACCCAACACTTCACCCAGATGTGCAACCTCAGCTTCAACCTCGGCAACTGTATCTTCGTCATTCTCTTCGACAGCCAGATCCAGAAGGTCACGACAGTCGGTGACACCCTCAGTAAGCTCATCAATACTTTTGACGATAGTCTCAACAGCAGCGCGCTCACGCCCCAGTTTCTGAGCGTTTTCTGGGTTATTCCAAACCTCCGGATCCTCGAGCTCACGCTCAACCTCTTCCAGGCGCTCACGTTTCTCATCATACTGAAGGTATCTCCGGAGCGACTCTGTACGCTCTTCATACTCTTTCAGACGATTAATAATAGGATTGATTTCCATAGTTTGGCTTCACGCTCTGAAGGTCAACAAAAAGGGCGAGAATTATACAGGAACTGTATCTGTCTTTGAATGGATAAAGGGCCGCTTTATTATCGACATAGAATACTGGTTCATGACAGGGATACACATTTTTACGCAGCGGCCTTTTGAGTTTCTCAGCCTAGTTTCAGATGAGATAATGATAATTCAAAATCACCCCAACTGAGAGAAAACCAGATAATGAGATCAACTGTATCTACACCAGTGTGGGACCTAAGTATCAGAGCTTTTCACTGGACGCTGGTTGCATCAGTGCTGTTCTGCTGGCTATCTGCAGAGCTGGGTGGCGACTGGATGATCTGGCATATGCGTTCAGGCTACCTGATAACAGGACTGGTAACGTTCAGAGTATTATGGGGGCTAATCGGCACATGGAGCGCTCGTTTCTCCAGCTTCCTTAAACCTCCCACTCAGGTTATCAGCTATCTCAAAGATAAGGGAGAACAGCACCATCTGACTCATAATCCGGCGGGAGCCTGGGGCGTTATCGCACTACTGATACTGATTGCTCTTCAGGTAGGTACAGGCCTGTTCAGCAATGATGATATTTTTCTCACCGGCCCCTTAGCAGACCTGATCTCTTACGATGCACAGATACAGGCAACCAGCCTGCACAAAACGATCTTCAACATTCTTCTAGCAATGATCACACTGCACATCGCAGCGATTATCTTCCACCAATTCATTAAACGGGAACCGCTCATTCAGGCGATGCTCCACGGCAAAAAGCCGGCACCAGAAAACAAAACGCGCCCTCTGGCTTTCCCAAAGGGCGCGTTTGTAATAAGCCTTACCCTTTCCGGAGCCCTGTTCTACTGGCTATGGAGTATCGGCTAGAGGATTCGCAGACTCGCTACTCTTCCCGATAGTTTTCGTGACAACCCTTACAGGTTTTCGCAACAGCACCAAACGGCACCTTTACCGCATCCATTTCACCACCTGCTGCAGTTGCCAGGGCAGCTGAATTACTAATCAGCGTATCAAAGCGGGACCGAACATCATCCATATTATCCCAGAGTTCAGCTTTTGCTTTGGTATCACCAAAATCTGAACCTGCGACCATAAAACCCTCTGCTGGCATATGTGTCAGAGCAGCCAACTGATCAGCATGATGTTTGAACTGCGCCGCGTCATAAGGCATCTTACCGCGCAGCATTGCCCCCATTGGTGCAAAGTGCCAGCGAATCGCCGTGAATATCGACTGGCGATACTTGATTGCATCCTCAGCCTGATCCGCATAAGCCTGTACCGGCGCAAGAAAGCCCAGCACAACAGAAACACCCAACGCACATCCGAATAGTTTAGTTTTAAGCATCTATCTTCCCCTCGCAAGCGAAACACTGCTGTCCAAGTCTATACTACGCGACCTTACCCAATACCATATTAGGGAAGCAAAACTTAAAAACAGATGAATTTTAACAGCAGCAAACATTGCTTATCTTTAAAAAGCTTAATGATAATCTGAATCCATTTTTAACCGATAGTCCGTCAGAAACCAGGAAAGCCTGGCAGACATGCGAAGCGCTGCCGCTCAACCACTCAGACAACAGCGCATCTATAGTGTTATTCTTTATCGAGAGCTCCCAGACTTAGCTTCTGAATAGCGTCGTGCGCCTCCTTCATCGCCTTAATGTTCTGTTCATTAGCGGAGTTCATCATCTCTTCAAGCTTTTTAGTGTATTCCATCTGCAAATTGGCCAAATCGGCTGGCGACTTGACATTCTGCAACTGCATCGCCTGCTGCATTGTTGCCTGAAAACATGCCTGAGTACACTCGATCTGCTGCTTAGTCAGACGTTCTAACATCTGCGCCTGAATATCGACCATGTTTTTAAAAGGAGCCATAGACTCTTCAAACATCTTGCTCATATCCTGAAACATACTGCCCCCATTGCACTTACAGATAACTCATCTACTAGTTTAGTCAGTAAACCCAAAATGTTAAGCGCTCTACCGTAAAATGAGAAAGATCAATTCCTTCACATTTCATTTCGTATCTACTTAGGTGGGTCTGCCGTTCAGATGCGATTCGCGTTAGAATCTCGGCTCAGTCAAATAACCCCCGTACACCCAAGGTTACACCTGTGTACGTAATTATAGAGGATGCCCATATTGAAAACTTTAGGCTCACTCATCTGCGCACTGTTTTTGTCGCTTCATATAGCTAATGTTTCTGCAGCATCTATTGCCAAAGCGGAGCGCGCAATTCAGAAGTCAGAATACAAGGAAGCCCTCGAAGAGCTGCGCACCCTGGTTAAAGATGGGGATGCCGACGCGATGTACCTGCTGGGCACTCTCTATCGTGACGGCAAAGGCGTTGAAAAAAGCGCTGACAAAGCCCAGAGCTACTTCTCATCCGCGGCTAGGCAGGGACACCTTGAAAGCGTCAATGCCCTCCGAGAGATGAAGAACGCGGTCTATAAGGTCGAGTTTGATAATCTCCTGCCAAAAGCCGAAGCAGGCAACGCCGATGCCCAGAACCGCATAGGTGAGATGTATGAATACGCACAGGGTGTTCCTCGTAACATGGAAACAGCGTTCAACTGGTTCTCGAAAGCCGCAGACGCTGACTACACTCCAGGCATTCACAATCTGGCACGCGCCTACAACTTCGGTTCAGGTGTTGAGGTAAACTTCACAAAAGCCGAAGAGTTGTTCCGCAAAGCTGCAGAGAAGGGCTATGCAGATTCGATGTTCTTCCTTGGAACCATGTACGCAACCCACAATGGTTCAGATACAAGCGTCGATCCGGATGTACTGGCATACGCCTGGATGCAGTGCGCTGCAGAACTTGGCAGCAAAACCGCCTCTACTATAGTGGGCCGCTTCAAAATGAAACTAACTGGTGGGAAACTGAACGAAGCAGAAACACTAGCGAACGCCTTCCATGGTCGTTTCGTCGCCCCCTTCAAATAGCGCTCCAAAGCACAACATTAGCCATCGATAGCGCCGCTGTGGATGGCTAATCTATTTTATATTCTTTAAGGTAATAAATTTACACTTGTTTATTCTTGGATAGACAAAAACAGTTCACATAGACTTGCCTCCTAATTTGGAGTCCCTTATCTATGCCTAACTCGATCGCTGGTTTTTCCAGCAGCATTAACGCCGAGCAAACGCGCTCCAGACAGCTGTTCTGGTTTGGAGCCTCCTCTCTCGTAGTTATCACCAGTATCTATACCCTCTGGAACAATTACGGACCTTTTGAATCCGGTCTGTTGATTCTTGGCATGGCGCTGGGACTCTGCCTGTTCAATGCATCTTTCGGTTTTACCACGGCCTGGCGCAGACTGATCAAACAGCAACGTGGCGAAGGCGTTCGCGCCCAGATGCTGATGCTGGGACTGAGTGTCCTGCTATTTTTCCCGGTCCTTGCCAATGGAGAGCTGTTTGGCAATCCAGTTTCCGGGTTTGTTCGCCCATTAGGTTTTTCAGTAATGTTTGGTGCTCTGATCTTTGGTTTCGGAATGCAACTGGCAAATGGCTGCGCTTCAGGAAACCTCTACCACTCAGGAGGCGGTCAGATTCGTGCCATTCCGGCTATGGCAGGGTTCTCTGTTGGCGCACTCTGGGCGACGCTCGATTACGAATGGTGGACCAATCTACCGCAACTCGCTCCGGTCAATATGATTGAACTTTGGGGCCTGGCACCAGCACTTATCGCAAATTTGGCCGTGTTTTTTCTGATCTATCAGTTCACCAAAAGATACGAATTAAAAGCTCACTCGCAACTATCAGAACATCAGACAAGCCACGCCAGCTTCGGGCTTCAAAAACTGATCCAGGGCCCCTGGCCAATGCTATGGGGCGCAGTAGGTGTCGCCGTACTTAATCTGGTTACCCTCGCAGTATTGGGCCGCCCCTGGGCTGTCGCGCTTGCCTACCCTGTCTGGGGTGCCAAGGCTGCAGAAGCACTTGGTATTGATCTGGAACTGGACTTTACAACCTACTGGATGCAGCCAGGAAGAGAGTCTGCTCTTGCCGAACCATTGCTGACAGATCCTGCAACATTGATGAACCTCGGTGTAATCCTTGGAGCCTTTGTAGCCGCAACGCTGGCGGGTAAATTCTCATTCCAGTGGAAAGTTCCCCTCAGCCAGTGGATAGGCGCTATCATCGGAGGTCTGATGCTCGGCTACGGTGCAACCATAGCCTATGGATGCAATATCGGCGCATTCGTCGGCGGAGTCGTTTCAGGAAGTGCCCATGGCTGGCTATGGATATTCTGCGCCTTTACCGGATCGATTCTAGGCACCAAAGTTCGTCCACTGATAGGGTTAAACTAACGCCTGTCTATTGAGATTCAGGCTCCGAATACTGGTAGAATCCCCGACCAGATTAACGGAGCCGATTCATGCCAAAAGTTTTCACAGACGACTCAAGCACACTTAAACCCGCCTCTTTGGTACGACGACTGGCCGCTATGGTTTACGATTTTATGATCGTCGTCGCAATCTGGATGGTGGTGGGCGCTATCGCCGTTGCCCTCAACGACGGTGAAGCGATAGCATCCGGGACAGATGAGGCTCTACTCAAATCCACACTTCTGGTCGTGACCTATCTGTTTTTCGCCTACTGCTGGACCCGCTCCGGACAAACACTCGGAATGCTGGCCTGGCGACTTCGCGTGCAGCATGTTGAAGGACGCACCCTGAACTGGACCGAATCGCTGATCCGCTTTTTTTCTGCCGGCATATCCTTTGCCTGCTTAGGACTGGGCTATTGGGCAATGCTAATAAGTGATGAGCGTCTCACCTGGCATGACCGCTGGAGCAATAGCACCGTTGTCACCCTACCCAAACACAAAAAAGATTAGCGAACTCGCAGCATCAGATAGCCTGCAACCACGAAGCTGATCACTATAGGTATAGCTGCAGCCAGTATCGGCGCAAAACCGAGTACCTGACTTGCAGGTGCGAGCAGATCCTGACTAAATTTAAAAATCAGTCCGATAACCACACCGGTCAGTATCCGCTGACCGATGGTAACGCTGCGTAGCGGCCCGAAAATAAAAGCGGTACCTATCAATACTAAAGCCAGTATTGACAGCGGCTGGAGCAGCTTATTCCAAAATGCCAGCTCATAACGCGTTGCATTTACACCCTGACCACTCAAATAGTCGCCATAGATATAAAGCCCCGAAATTGGAAGATCCATAGGCTGAACAAGTAGCAATGCGAACATATCGCCTGTCATCGCAGTATTCCAGGGAAGTTCATTCGCTTTAATTCTTTCCATACGACCAGATATAGGATCGAGTATCTGTTTCTGGACCCTTTTTAAAACCCAACTCTGGGTTACAGAACTAAACTCTGCACGCTCCGCAACCGTCGTTTGCTTCAAACGATGATCTTCGGCAAAGCGGTGCTCAGTAACACCTATCAATTCACCGCCCGGAGCAATGGCGGTGATGTGTACGAAGGCATCACCTTCGCGAAACCAAGCCCCTCCGTGATTCACAATACGTCCACTATTTGATTGCGCTATTGCTTTAAGGTTTTGAGCTTTCTGCTGTGCTTGGGGCACACCAAACTCCCCTAGCAGCAATGCAACTACAGCAATTAACACGACCGGTTTCGCGATAGCGCCCAGCAACCCCCAGAACGAAAGTCCCGAAGCTCGCATAATGGTCAACTCGGAGCTTGAGGCAAGAACCCCCAACCCCGCCAGAGTCCCAACTAAAGCGCTCATTGGCAGAAGCTGATAAACGACCCCCGGAAGACTAAAAACGATAAAACTTAACGCTTCGGACATCCGGTAACGACTATTGAGATCCTCCATCTCCTGCAACAGCATCGATAACGCCATCAACCCGACCACGACCAGAAGGACTATGAGAAAGGCAGCAAGAACATGTGTACCTATATATCTATCGATTCGCGTCAGCCTAATCATTTGACCTCCGCATCCGCACGCGGCCGAGCAAACTTTGGAACAGAAGGAATTTTTGCAAGAACTCTAGTCCAGAAGTGTTCAAACAAGATAAAACTCAGCGCCAAGCCTAGCGCAACAAGATGTATTCCCCAGATAGATTCTGGCCCGACTTCTCCTTTCTCGATAGCTGAGCGAGCTGCAGCCAACGCTCCCACATAAAGCTGATAAAGGATAATCGAAGGGATTAGCTTTGCGTAACGTCCCTGACGAGGGCTGGTTTTTGCCAGAGGCACCGCCAAAATAGCAACAACTAAAGCAAGCACCGGCAGCGAAAGACGCCATTGTAAACGCCCAAGATAATCAACCCGGTCTGTACCAATTAACTCAGAAGTAGGAATTGCATCCAGATGATTAACTTCCGTTGTCAACTTAGGCTCTGGAAGGCGAATACCATATTCAGAAAATCCAAGCTCAGTAA
>JBFEXW010000094.1:0-7331 GCA_041562495.1 Marinobacterium sp.
GACTCTGGATATCATCCCTACCGGTACCACTCTGATTCTGCTTATGCCGGCGTACCCGGTGATGTTCTTCGGCAATATTGGCGAGATTGAGAAACTGGGTAAAGGCGCGCGCCACCGGCAGCAGATCTTCATCGGCCAAAGCTGAGAGCTGCTTTACCAGTGGTGTTGCATCGGATGTGTCACGCCCCAGCTTGGCCAGAGAACGGATCTGTTCGATCTTATCGACCATCGAATCGCCGAGGTTATGCGCGATTGTTCGCCCCAGACTATCCCCCAAACGGCGAACATCATCTCTGAGGTCCTCATGCAAACTACTCATCACGCTCTCCGATCTGTGGATTTATCTGCTCCGGTTAGAGCCCCTTAGCTTTGGCCTGATCCCAAAATTGATCCAGTTGTTCCAGACTATGCTGCTCCCAATTCCCTCCTGCCG
The DNA here is from genome assembly GCA_041562495.1 of Marinobacterium sp. Classification (GTDB taxonomy): domain Bacteria; phylum Pseudomonadota; class Gammaproteobacteria; order Pseudomonadales; family Balneatricaceae; genus Marinobacterium_E. Next base: position 434 of record JBFEXW010000094.1, read on the forward strand.
CCACCACCTGAGACTCAACATAACGGAAACGACGCTCAAATTTGCTGTTGGTACTGCGGATCGCCATTTCAGGATTAACACCCAGCTTCCGTGCGAGATTAACCTGAGCAAACAAAAGGTCTCCCATTTCAGATTCGATCTCTGATTGCCGACCCGCCTGAATCGCTTCGCGCAACTCCCGGATCTCCTCTTCAATCTTATCCAGCACACCCTCGGCATCATCCCAGTCAAAACCGACACGAGACGCCCGTTTAGTGAGTTTGGCGGCACGAGTGAGTCCGGGAAGCGTACGTGGAATCTCATCCAACACTCCCTGTATCGCCTTCTGCTCTCGCTCCTGCTCTTTAATAGCTTCCCACTGCTCATTAACGCCTTGCGGATCAATACCTTTCTGATCAGCGCGAGACCTGAGCGCTCCAGTCGGAAAAACATGCGGATGACGACGGATCAGTTTAACAACCAGATTATCGATAATAGCGTTGAAGTCGAACAGTTGATCCTCTTTAGCTAAACGCGCGTAGAAGATCACCTGAAACAGCAGATCACCCAGTTCATCCTTGAGGTGAGGCCAATCTTCACGTTCGATCGTATCTGCCACCTCATAAGCCTCTTCAAGCGTGTGAGGAATAATCGAAGCAAAGTTCTGCTCCAGATCCCAGGGACAGCCATCCTCAGGGTCTCTGAGCCGATCCATCAGATAGATCAGATCCTCAAGCTGATAGCCCATTTAGTGAACTCCCGAACGCTCTCGACGTACATCAGCCACGTTGGGGATCTGGTTAATCTTATCCATCACTTTACCCAGCTTATCGAGACGCCCAATCTCCAGCGTCAGCGCCAGATGCGCCTGGTTATTCTGCTTATCAGTCAATGTATTCGCGGAGAGTACATTAACCCGCTCGTTAGCCAGTACAATCATCACGTCTCGCAGCAATCCGGAACGGTCAAAGGCTTCAATTACGATATCCACCGGATAGGTCACCTCAGAGCCGTCATCCCAATCAACCTGAATAATACGGTTCGGCTCACGCTCTCTGAGGCGCTCCAGCTCAGCGCAATCATCACGATGAATAGAAACACCTCGCCCCTGAGTAATAAAACCAAGGATCTGATCGCCAGGAACTGGGGTACAGCAACTGGCGAACTGGGCCATCAGATTGCCAACGCCGAGAATGCTGACGCCTGAAGTACTCGATAGTCGTTTAGGCCGTGAAACGGGAACATTCAGATCAAGCTGAGATTTTCGCTCCGCCTCCTCTTCACGCGCCTGAGCTGCATTGATCACCTGAGCAAGACGAATATCGCCGGCACCGACTGCCGCAAACATGTCCTCTTCTGTACGCAAATTTAGGGTTTTCGCAATGGAATCAAGGTCCACATCACTGGCATTAAGCGCCAAACGCTTAAACTCTTTGTGGATAATCTCTTTGCCGGCATCAACGTTCTGATCACGCGCCTGAGTTTTGAACCAGTTCGCGATCTTTGCCCGCGCACGGGGGGTACCAACAAAGCCCAGGTTGGTGTTCAGCCAGTCACGGCTCGGTCGCTCCTCTTTAGAGGTCAGAATCTCAACCTGATCCCCGGTCTGCAGCTTACGGTTGAGCGGTACAATTCGCCCCGAAATACGTGCACCGCGACAGCGGTGACCGATCTCAGTATGGACCCGGTAGGCGAAATCGACCGGTGTGGCTCCATTGGGCAGATCTACAACGTGTCCATCAGGGGTAAACACATACACGCGATCCTGAGTCACCTCCCCCTTCAGCATATCGCTAAGCGATTCGGTTTCACCCAGATCATCATGCCATTCAAGAACCTGCCTCAACCAGGCGATCTTCTCTTCATAGCCATCCTGACGGGAGCCAACATCCGTCCCCTTATAGAGGTGATGAGCACAAACGCCGAGTTCAGCCTCTTCATGCATCTGAAAAGTACGGATCTGAATCTCCAGCACCTTGGATTCCGGACCAAACACCGCCGTATGCAGCGAACGATAACCATTAGGCTTGGGCGATGCGATATAGTCATCAAACTCATGCGGAATATTGCGCCAGAGCCCATGCACGATACCCAGTACCGTGTAGCAGTCACGGATTTCAGGTACTAGAATACGCACTGCCCGGACATCATACACCTGGCTGAACTCGATATTCTTACGCTGCATTTTTCGCCAGATGCTGTAGATATGCTTGGCACGCCCCATCACCTCACCATCAATTGAGACAGCAGAGAGTTCCGAACGAAGCTGTGACACCACATCATCGATAAACTGCTGACGATCCAGACGTTTTTCGGAAAGCAGCTTGGCAATATGTTTGTAATCGTTTGGCTTAAGGTAGCGGAAACTGAGATCCTCCAGTTCCCATTTGATATGACCTATCCCAAGACGATGGGCCAGAGGCGCATAGATATCGAACACCTCACGCGCCACCAGATAACGCTTACGACGATCGGAGTTTTTCACGGCACGAATAGCGCAGGTTCTCTCAGAGAGTTTAATCAGCGCAACCCGGACGTCGTCGATAATCGCCACCAGCATCTTGCGAACGTTATCGACCTGCGTGGTATTTCCAAGGACCGAGTTATTCTCCCGCGGATTTTTTCGTGTCCCGATCGCCGCCATCTGCAGCACACCTTCAATAAGACGTGCAATAGAGGAGCCGAAGCCACTGCGTACCCGGTCGATTGAGAGTTTTCCTTCTCGCACCGCACGGTATAACAGCGCAGCCAGCAGAGTGTCTTCATCAAGCTGGAGATCCGCCAGAATCTGTACCATCTCCATGCCGACCAGTAGCGCACCTTCGCCGTCTGCCCAAAGCTCTTCATCTTCGGGCGTTTTATCCATCGCGTCCTGAACCAGATGACAGGCATTAAGAAAATGCGACCTGTCATCCAGTTGAATAATCTCCTCTAAGCGGTCCAACCAGAGATCAAAATCAACCGAACCATCCTGTCTGACTGGTTGATCTTCTCTTACCTTAACCATAACCCCAGGCTACTCCATACTCGATTGGGTAGCGGGCGAACTACCAGAAAAATTACCAGTTCACCCATTTTTAGGAAGCGTCTATAACACACGCAACTCACGAAAACTTCGAAAAACAGAAGCTGCTTATCAGTTGTTAAACACACCGGTGGACAGGTAACGGTCACCCCGGTCACAGATAATGCAGACAATCACCGCGTCACTGACCTGCTCAGCCAGACGCATGGCACCAGCGACCGCACCACCCGAAGAGACTCCGCAGAAGATCCCCTCCTCTTTAGCCAGACGGCGCATCATCACTTCAGCCTCGCTCTGGCTTACGTCCATCACAGTGTCGACCCGCGGGGCTTCAAAGATCTTTGGCAGATAAGCTTCTGGCCAGCGGCGGATACCCGGTATTGAGGATCCTTCCGATGGCTGAAGTCCAACGATCTGAATATCAGGATTCGTCTCTTTCAGAAAATGAGAGGTTCCCATAATGGTACCCGTTGTGCCCATCGAACTGACAAAGTGGGTAATCTGCCCCTGAGTCTGCTCCCAGATCTCCGGTCCCGTGGTGCGGTAATGGGCTTCAGGGTTATCGGGATTGGAGAACTGATCCAGCACCCGGCCTTCGCCACGCGCCTGCATCTCCTGCGCAAGATCCCGCGCCCCTTCCATCCCCTGCGCCTGCGTTACCTCAATAAGCTCAGCACCATAAGCGGTCATCGCTGCCTTTCTCTCGGCACTCATGTTGTCGGGCATAATCAGCTTAAGGGTATAACCTTTGATCGCCGCTGCCATCGCCAATGCGATACCAGTGTTTCCGGAGGTCGCTTCGATCAGTGTATCGCCGGGTTTAATCTCGCCACGCTCTTCGGCCAGTATAATCATACTCAGCGCAGGCCTGTCCTTCACGGAACCAGCGGGGTTATTCCCCTCCAGTTTGCAGAGTATCAGGTTGTTGTTAGGCGCCTCTATTCGCTGCAGACGGACCAATGGGGTTTTGCCAATACACTCGGCGATCGTTGGGTAGTTAACGCTCATATACACTCAACAACTTTAGGTATTAAAAATTAAATTGTTATAATTTTATCACAGTATCAGATTTAACTGCGCGCCTCGGCGATCACCTGAGCAACAACATATTCGCGCTCGTCGCTATAGCTGAGATGCCAGTGGCTGACACCCAACTGATCCGCTACCGCTTTTGCCCCGCCAGACAGACGCAGTTCAGGTTTGCCAGAACCTGACCGCTCTACATGTATATGGTGCCAACTAACACCTCTTCCAATACCTGTACCCAAAGCTTTTGCCACGGCCTCTTTGACCGCGAATCGCTTAGCCAGAAAACGTGCCGGAAAACGCTGAGCCTGAAATTGAACGAACTCCGTTTCATCAAGGATACGCGCAGCCAGTTTCGGCGTTCGTTCCAGCGCAGCCTCTACGCGACTGATCTCTACAATATCGGTACCCAGCGAGACAATCATCGACGCAGCAGTGCTCGCTTGGATTCAACGCGAACAGATGCCTTAGCCATCAGATTGATCATCTCCCTGACCGCCTGATCCAGTCCGGTAAACAGCGCTCTTGCAATAATACCGTGACCGATATTCAGCTCGTTAATTTCAGCGATTTCGGCGATTGGCTCTACATTGTGGTAATGCAGGCCATGACCGGCATTGACAATCAATCCAATTGAGAATGCGTAGCTTGCAGCGGCCTGTATCCGTTGCAACTCCTGAGTCTGCGCATCGCCTTCAGCATCTGCATATGCGCCTGTATGCAACTCAATAATCGGAGCCCCGCAGCGTTTCGCAGCATCGATCTGGGCACGATCAGGATCGATAAACAAAGATACTTGCACGCCCACCTGCGCCAGACGCTGACAGGCAGCAGCCACCTGCGACCTATTACCGATAACGTCCAGCCCACCCTCGGTGGTAAGCTCTTCGCGTTTCTCGGGAACCAGACAGGCGTGCGCGGGTTTAATCTCTTCGGCAAAACTGATCATCTCGTCAGTTACCGCCATCTCAAAGTTCATACTCGTCTGCAGGGTCTGAGACAGAAGCCGGATATCGCGATCCTGAATATGGCGGCGATCTTCCCGCAGGTGTACGGTTATACTGTCCGCCCCGGCATGTTCAGCAATCGATGCGGCATAGACGGGGTCGGGATACTGGGTACCTCGTGCCTGGCGCAGGGTTGCGATGTGATCGATATTCACCCCTAACAGGATGCGATTTGACTTCATTATTGCGACTCACTTTCTCTGATATTGGTTGACTTGCGGCGCTTCTCAAACAGGCTGCGTGATCGTAGCGGCCGATCTCCAAGCAGCTCATTGAGCATTGCGCGCATCAGCATTTTGGCAGCACGGCGCACCTGAGGATCAGTATACTGGTCCTGCTCAATCTCGCGAAGCTGTTCAGTTGTTATAGCATTGGCCGTATCAATCCGGCTGACGGTCAGCCCCTCTCCTGCCAGATAGACGTAACTTGAGGCTTCCAGATGACTCAGCTCTTTCCAGACTCCAAGCTCTTTAAGCAACTGGTGCTCAAAGACTCTGAGTCCGGCTTCCAGATCCACTCCGGTACGCAGTTCATTCAGCAGATACTGGTAATAGACAAAGAGTTCGGGAAAAGCCGCGGCGGTGTGTAGCAGTCGCTCCAGCAGCTCATTAACGTACAAACCACACAGCAGCGATTTACCATTAAGCATCTGCACTGCCTGTGCAGTTTCGGCGCTGAGAAGCGTTTTCAGCTCCTGCTGACCACGATAACGAACTGACAGCAATGTAAAGGGTTGCAGGGTGTGTCTTAACTGAGAACCCGGTCGGCGCGCACCTCTGGCAACGACAGAGATACGCCCCTCATTCAGGGTAAAGAGATCAACCAGAAGACTGGTCTCACGGTAGGGTCTGAAGTGGAGTACAAACGCCGCCTGCTGAGCCTGCTGGTCGACCATCACTTAATCGTTTCTGTAGCCCAGACTGGCCAGTGCCCGCTCGTTATCAGCCCAGCCTCGCTTAACCTTGACCCAGAGATTCAGCATCACTTTAGCGTCAAACATCTTTTCCATATCAAGACGCGCATCGCGGCCGATCTGCTTGATACGTGCTCCCTTGTCACCAATCACGATACGTTTCTGACCATCACGTTCGACCAGAATCAGCGCGCTAATCGTCAGCAATCCGGTTTCATCCTGCCGGAACTCTTCGATCTCAACAGTGGTACCGTAGGGTACCTCATCTCCCAGATTTCGCATCAGCTTCTCACGTACCAGTTCTGAGGCAACAAAGCGGGAGCTACGATCGGTGATCTGATCTTCAGGGTAGAAGTGAGGCCCTTCAGGCATAAACCCAGCGACAACCTGTTCAAGCTTATCGACGTTATGCCCTTTCTCTGCCGAGATCGGAATAATCTGGTCAAAGCGACGTTTGCCATTCAGCGTTTCAAGCCAGGGCAGCAGAGCCTCTTTGTCCTGCAAAAGGTCAACCTTATTGACTACCAGAACCACCGGACAACGCACATGCTCCAGCTTCTCAAGCACGATCTGATCTTCGTCCGTCCAGGCGGTACGATCAACCAGAAAAACCACCAGATCAACATGGCGCAGCGCTTCTGAAGCCGCTTTATTCATATAGCGGTTCAGCGCGTTGCCCTTGGCATCGTTATGTAACCCCGGAGTATCTACATAGATAACCTGCAGATCCTCTTCAGTTTTAATACCGAGTATCTGATGGCGCGTCGTCTGAGGCTTACGCGAAGTGATACTGAGCTTCTGGCCCAGAATATGGTTCAGCAGTGTACTTTTGCCGACGTTAGGACGACCGACAATCGCCACATAACCACAACGCTCAGCAGATAAAGGCTGATCTAGCATTATTTTCCTCCCTGCCCCAGCACTTTCAGCGCAGCACGTGCGGCTTCC
>JBFEXW010000095.1:0-7284 GCA_041562495.1 Marinobacterium sp.
CGGTGGTACTGGAACAGTTCGGTTGGTCCTCAGCCGAACGCGGTACCAGTTCAAGCAGCGTTCGTCTTGACTGATCAAACCCAGGTACAGCAAATCGATGCTATCGGTTTGCTGTGTCCTCTTCCTATCCTGCGTTTTAAAAAACGCACTCAAGGGCTGCCTAGTGGTACGCAGGTTGAGTTTATCGCCGATGACCCCAGTGGACGTCGGGATCTGCAAGCACTATGTGATCTGACCGGACACAGGATAGAGTGGATCAGCGAAGAAGACTCTGGCGTTCTCCGTTACCGCATCTGTTTGGCCTAGCGGGATTTCGCTAAAACCTGACCAGTCATCGTTCCTGACAGTTATAGCGGCTTCGCTGCTTTATTAAAACAATTCAAATCTCGCTATTATCTACAGGATCAATCACTGTTCTTGGTAATGGCTCGCTTTCTAGTCTGGCTTCTTTACTGGGCTTGAATGTTAAAAGATATAGGACTTGTATGAATACTGATGCTTCAGACAGCGCACCAACTGGTCGGTTAACCATTCGCACTGTTGCGATGCCTGCGGATACAAATCCATCCGGCGATATTTTTGGGGGTTGGGTGTTGTCACAGATGGATCTGGCAGCGGGAGTTTGTGCCGGACAAAGGGCTCAGGCGAGAGTGGTGACGGTTGCTCTAGATGGAATGAGTTTTATACAGCCAGTAAAAGTTGGTGATGTTTTGGGGGTGTACACTGAAGTTGTAAACGTTGGTCGGACATCTATCAATATTCATGTGGAGTGTTGGGTTCGTCGTAGTCGGATTGGCCGGCGAGAAAAGGTTACTGAAGCGATTTTTAAATTTGTGGCTGTAGATGGCGAAGGTATGCCTATGCCTGTGCCTGAGCAGGAAGAGCTTCCTAAGTATGTAGGCAACGATTTTTAGTTATTGGACTAAATTTGAGTACCAAGACTAGTAGCGGTAAATGGTCTCTTTATAAAGAGATCAGGCTAATCCGTTTTGTCGCTGAGTTGGTCAATTTACTAACAAGCGAACGTGGAATATTTGCGTACTAAAGTATTAAGGTTCAAGAACGAAAGTATAGTGCGCCATATTGGACAAGTTCCAATTCATGGCTTAAGTTGTTAGTTGGAGAACCGTAGGCGTAGGTCGATTGCAATTAAGAGACTCTGCGTGAATCGACGATTTGGATGGGGTGCTCACGCATCCATACATAAGAATAACAAGGAAAAATTATGCAAAAGTCACTGTATATCGATCCTGAGAAATGTACAGGTTGCCTCCAGTGCGAAATGGCCTGCTCCCTCGAAAATACGGGTACCTTTAACCCCTCTCTGTCTCGTATCAAAGTATTCAGCTTTGAGCATGAGGGGCGCAAAGTACCTTACACTTGTACGCAGTGCGATGAAGCCTGGTGCATGCAATCCTGTCCGACAGACGCAATTAAACTGGATAAGATCCTGGGCGCGAAGATAGTGGAAGAGGATACTTGTGTTGGCTGTAAGGTTTGCACAATCTCCTGCCCATTCGGAACCATCAACTATGTGGCGGAAACCGGCAAGGTTGCTAAATGTGACCTGTGTGGCGGTGATCCAGCTTGTGCGAAAGCCTGTCCTACTGATGCGATCACTTTTGTCGACAGTAACTGGACCGGCCTTGAGCGCATGCGGAAGTGGGCCGCTAAAGCTAACGATGCAAGTCTGTAAGGAGAAGGGTAATGGGTTGGACTAGAAAAATCCTTCGTGTGGATCTTTCCGAAGGAACTTGTAAATCTGAAGATTTGAATATGGAGTGGGCTCAGGAGTACCTGGGTTCGCGAGGTCTCGCATCTAAATATCTGGCATAGGAGATTGATCCAAAGGTGGATCCGCTCTCTCCGGAAAACAAGCTGATCATGTCGACAGGTCCGTTAACGGGAACCATGGCTTCAACAGGTGGGCGTTACACTGTTGTGACCAAGGGCCCGCTTACTGGTGCGATCGCCTGTTCAAACTCGGGCGGTTACTTCGGTGCCGAAATGAAGTTTGCAGGCTGGGATATGGTTATCTTTGAAGGTAAATCTGAAAAGCCTGTGTATCTGTTAATCGAGAACGATAAAGCTGAGCTGCGCGATGCGTCTCATCTTTGGGGTACCTCCACCTGGCATACCGAAGAACAGATCAAAAAAGAGAATCAGGATCCACAGTTACGTATTTCTTCCATAGGTAAGGCCGGTGAAAACGGAGTTCTCTACTCCTGCATCGTAAACGATCTGCACCGTGCGGCGGGACGATCTGGTGTTGGTGCTGTGATGGGGTCTAAAAACCTTAAAGCAGTCGCTATTCGCGGTACCAAGGGCGTCTCTGGTATCGATAACATGGCTGAGTTCTCAAAAGTTACCACTGAGAAGAAACAGATCCTTGCAGAGAATGCAGTTACCGGCGAAGGTCTGCCAACCTACGGTACACAGGTTCTGATGAACGTTATCAATGAGATGGGCGCTTTGCCGACTCGTAACCATAAGGATGTGGCGTTCGAGAATGCAGGAGATATCTCTGCTGAAGCGATGGCCAAGCCTCGTGAATCAGATGGTAAACCACAGCTGGTTACTAATCAGGCATGTTTCGGGTGTACCATCGCCTGCGGTCGTATCTCGAAAATTGATGAGAAACACTTCTCCGTTGTGAATAAGCCACAGTATCACGGTGCATCGGGTGGTCTTGAATATGAAGCGGCCTGGGCATTAGGTGCTGCAAACGGTGTTGGTGATCTTGAAGCACTGCAGTATGCCAACCTGATCTGTAATGAACAGGGAATGGATCCAATCTCCTTTGGTGCCACTATTGGTGCCGTAATGGAGATGTATGAAGATGGTACTTTGTCTGAAGAACAGATTGGACTGAAAGCGCCGTTTGGATCGGCTGAAGCTCTGTGTGAGTTTGCTGATATGACGGCCGAAGGCACTGGATTCGGTGTGGAGATCGGTCTTGGTTCAAAACGCCTGTGTGAAAAATATGGCCGTCCTGAACTGTCTATGAGTGTTAAAGGTCAGGAATTCCCTGCCTATGACTCACGTGGTATTCAGGGTATGGGTCTGACATACGCAACTTCAAACCGTGGAGCATGTCACCTGCGTTCTTACACGGTAGCCTCTGAGGTGTTGGGTATTCCTGTTAAGACTGACCCTCTGACTACGGAAGGTAAGCCTGAACTGGTCATGGCATTCCAGGATGCAACCGCAGCGTTTGACGCTTCAGGTCTGTGTATCTTCACCAGCTTTGCCTGGTCACTGGGTGATATTCAGCCTCAAATCGACGCCGCCTGTGAAGGCGACTGGTCGATGGATAAACTGAGTGCGGTTGGTGAGCGCATCTGGAACATGGAGAAACTGTTCAACCTGAAAGCAGGTCTCACTAAAGAAGATGATCAGTTACCAAAACGTTTAACCACAGAGCCAGCACAGGAAGGTCCTGCTAAAGGGCTTGTTTCTGGTGTCCCTCAGATGCTTCCGGAGTATTACGAGAAGCGTGGCTGGGATGCTGAGGGTGTGCCTACTAAAGAGACCCTCGACCGCCTTGGTCTTTAAAGGGTACTTTTACTTAGCGTAACAAGAACCCCTTTTCCGATAGGGAAAGGGGTTTTTTGTGGAAACTATTTTTGGAACCTGGGGTTCAGTATGAAACATCTTATACTTGGAAATGGTCCTGCAGGCGTTATCGCCGCTGAAACGTTGAGAAAAGCGGATCCGAATTGTGAGATCCTGATGGTCGGTGCGGAGAAAGAGCCGCCCTATTCAAGAATGGCGATCCCTTATCTGCTCGAAGGAAACATTGATGAGTCGGGCACCTATCTACGAAAAGATACTGACCACTTCACTGGTAAACAGATTACTAATAAACAGGGACGTGCTAAGTCAGTTGATACGGAGGCTAAGCAGGTTCAGTTCGATGATGGCAGCAGTGAAGCTTACGACAAGCTGCTGATAGCTACGGGTTCTCATCCTATCCGTCCGCCAATTCCCGGAATCGATCTGCCAAACGTACATACCTGCTGGACGCTTGAAGACGCACGTGCAATCGCAGATATTGCTCAGAAGGGTAAACGTGTTGTTCAAGTGGGTGCTGGTTTTATTGGTTGTATCATCCTTGAAGCACTGGCTAAGAATGGCGTGGATCTGACCGTCGTTGAGTTGGGTGATCGTATGGTGCCGCGCATGATGACCGGAAAGGCGGGTGCGATGATCAAACACTGGGTCGAGGATAAGGGCGTTCGAGTTGTGACTGAAGCTAAGGTTGAGCGTATTGATGGTGCGGCTCAGCGGCAGTCTCAACCCCCCGAGTCTGAAGGCGGGTTGTGGAATGCTATTAAGGGTATGTTCGGTGGAGGTTCTGCTGCGCCAACGATAGAAAGTTCCTCTGATTCAGATGAAATGGTAGTTACTCTTTCAACCGGGGAAAAGATCACGTGTGATCTGGTGATTATGTCTGCGGGTGTGCGTCCTAACTCGGCTTTTCTCGAAGGTACAGGCATTAAAACCGCGAACGGTATTCTGACCGATTTGCATATGCAGACCTCTGTAGTAGACGTCTATGCGGCGGGTGACGTAATCGAAGCTCCAGATATGTTTACCGGAAAACCGATGGTCTCAGCTATTCAGCCAAACGCAGCTGATACGGCGCGTATCGCGGCTTTGAATATGGCAGGTCGCTCGGTTGAGCACTCCGGTATATTGGCTATTAACGTACTGGATACTCTGGGACTTATCTCAAGCTCCTTCGGAGCCTGGGAAGGATTGGAGGGGGGTGATGGAGTCGAGTATGCTGAAGCCGATGCCCACAAATATATAAGCCTCCAGTTTAAGGATGATGTACTAGTCGGTGCGACCTCAGTTGGTTTGACTCAGCATGTTGGAGTGCTTCGTGGTCTGATTCAGGGTAAAGTGAAGCTCGGTGAATGGAAGGATATTCTGATGAATGATCCACTTCGTGCTCCGGAAGCCTATCTCGCATGTTCACAGAAGCCAGGTATATTGAGTAATGCAGACAGCAGTCGCAACCTTGAAACTGTTCGCTAGCCTTGGGAAGTATTTGCCGGCGGGCGCGATAGATAACAAAGCATCGATTGAAGTTGGGCCTGAGGATTCGGTCGCAGCTATTATCGAACGTTATGATCTGCCCGATCGGTTGGTTCATCTGGTGCTGGTTGATGGTGTCTTTATAGACCCCGACAACAGACGTTCACGCATTCTGAAAGCTGGAGAAGTACTTGCGATCTGGCCGCCTGTAGCGGGAGGCTAGAAATGAGTGCACAGCCTCTAACAACTCTTGTACGAGATGTTTCTGCATCAGTAAAAGAGTATGAGCAGGGACTCAGACAGGCTCTGCCGGGTGGTGTTACCGGTGGGCCCGATAGTTTTTTCCTTCAGGATGGAGAGGTTGGTATCAGGGTAGATATTGAACCTTTACCGGATCTGGTTATTGCTTTGGTAAGACTCCCTCGTCAGCGCGTCACCTGGCATTTTTTATCTGGCTCAGAAGAAGCAAAACGAAGCTGCCTGAAGCGTATCGACTGGTCAATGAAGCGTGGGGGCGGTTAATTGAACGAGAAACAACTTCTGCGCTACAGTCGTCATATTCTACTTAATGAAATTGACGTCGAGGGTCAGGAACGTCTGCTTAACAGTCATGTGCTGATAATTGGTGCTGGCGGACTGGGTTCTCCCGTCGTAACCTATCTCGCGGCCTCGGGCGTTGGTCAGCTTACCATCTGTGACTTTGATGTTGTTGAGTTGTCTAATCTGCAACGCCAGCCTATCCACAATGAATCCCGCCTTGGTATGAATAAGGCGGAGTCTGCACGTGAAGATCTGCAGCGGATCAACCCCGATTGCCAGATCAATTGTGTGACGCAACGGATTGATCGATCTGCTATCGGCTCACTGGTTCAGCAGGTCGATGTTGTTGTTGATGCGACTGATAACTTCGAAACCAGGCATATTATCAATCGCGCCGCTTATCAAAGCCGTACACCGCTGGTGTCCGGCGCCGCGATTCATTTTGCTGGCCAGCTATCCGTGTATCGATATGCCGAAACCGATTCGCCCTGTTACGCCTGTCTTGTCTCCGAAGATGTTGATATGCCGGAACAGCGTTGCGCAACGAACGGAGTTTTGTCGCCATTAACAGGAACCATCGGCACAATGCAGGCGACTGAGGTTATCAAGCTCATTGTTCAGGGACGCAGTCAACTTGAAGGGCGTCTTTTGCTCTACGATGCACTCGCAGCCGAGTGGCACGATATACCGATACCGAAAAACCCTAAGTGTACCGTTTGCTCACAGCTCACTTAATCTGTCATATCACGAGTTTCCCGAAGCGGCATATCAGGGTGTCAGATTCCTGATTTTCAGTTTCCGCTTGCCCTTCGCTGACCTAAAAAAACACGGGTAGTTAGGTTGTCTTGCCAAGCCGTACAGATAACCGGATACTGCGTCTTTCGTATTTCCGCCGGAGGCTCATCCATTGACACAGATTACTGAAAACACTGTGGTTCAGTTCTACTACACGTTGACCGACTCTGATGATACCCAGATAGAAACCAATTATCAGCACGACCCCATTGCTTATCTGCATGGACACAACGGCATGATCCCGGCAATAGAGGCTGAACTCGAAGGTAAGTCTACCGGCGACAAGGTGCACCTGACGTTGAGTCCCGAACAGGCATATGGCGTACGTCGCGAAGATCAGCAACAGCGAGTGCCACTAAAGCACCTTCAGGGTTTGCCGAAAGGCACGCGCGCCTGGAAGTCAGGTATGGTAGCAACAGTACAGACCGACCAGGGCATGCGTCAGGTCACAGTCGTTAAACCGGGCCTGAAGATGGTTCTGATCGATACCAATCATCCGCTGGCGGGCAAAACGCTGACTTACGATATCGAAGTGGTTGATGTTCGCGCGGCGACTGATGATGAGATTTCTCATGGACATGCTCACGGTGTTGGTGGGCATCACCACTGATACCAAAGATGGGATAAGAAGGGCAGAACGTGGTTGAGTTCGAACAACTGGTTATCGAAGATATTATCGAAGGGTCAGGTACTGAAGTGAAAAAGGGCGGTGCGTTAGTTACCGCTCACTATCGCGGATTTTTAGAGGATGGCACCGAGTTTGATTCCTCGTATGAAAAAGGGCAGCCATTTCAAACGGTACTAAGCCGCAATAAGGTGATCGCCGCATGGGTGGAAGGCCTTAAAGGCATGAAAGTGGGCGGTAAGCGAAAACTACTGGTGCCCGCCGAAATGGGCTATGGGGAA
>JBFEXW010000096.1:0-7214 GCA_041562495.1 Marinobacterium sp.
CATACCACTCGATGCGGGACTGAACGATCTCCTTATCCAATCCATCGGGCAGGCCCATCTTCTGACGGGTCAGTTCCCACAGATCGACCTGCGCTTTAGTTTGATCTGTTTCTACATTGTTACTGGGATAGAAGCCGGTATCCCAGTTGGGTTGGCTGCTGCGTTTAACGAAACGGGGAAGTTCTTCATCAGCAGGGCTGGCACCAGACTGCTGGGCGTTTTGACTAACGCTCTGACAGCCGCTCAGAATGAGTGTAAGCAGAACAAGCAATCCGAGCGGACGAAAACGGGCCATTGACGCCTTCCTGAAGGTTTTAATGAAAAATTTAAAGGGCGTGATTGTATGTTGGAAGTCTCCAGAGGGTCAAATCCATTAATATTCTATTAAGGCAGGAATCTCCGGTTATCGGGAAATAAGCGATTGCCTAAAACCGATTTTTCCACTCCCGTATCGTGGCGAGTACTGCTACATCAGTGGTCAGTGACTGTCCGGCCTGCCGTTCAGCACTGGTGATCACTCCAGGCTCTGTTACACGCATGTAGGGATTGAACGTTAACTCGTCGGCGATGCTGGATGGCAGCGTAGGCTGACCTGCTGATCGACTGCTCTGGCAACGCTCAAGTGCCTGCTGAATCGCTTTGTTTTGTGGTTCGACCGCTTGGGCAAATTTGAGATTGGCCAGCGAGTACTCATGTGTGCAGTACACTTCAGTTTCCGGCGGAAGGCTTTTGAAGTAGTTCATTGCAGCGAGCATCTGTTCCGCTGTGCCTTCAAACAGCCTGCCACAGCCAGCCAGGAACAGGGTGTCACCACAGAATAGCTGAGGATGCTGATCGTCTTGCAGATAGGCGATATGGTCCAGAGTATGCGCGGGGACCGCTTTAACCTGGAACTGATGACCGAGCAACTCGATACGGTCACCATCATTTAACGTTTCTGTGATGCCCTTGAATGGCGAATCTGCCGGACCATAAACAGGAACGTTGAGTGCGTTTTGAAGTTGCTTAACACCGCCTGTATGATCACCGTGATGGTGAGTAATCAGAATCGCTGCCAGTGTTTTATTGTTATCCTTAAGATATTGGAGTACAGGTTCGGCATCGCCCGGGTCTACAACTGCAACCTGCTCTGGGTCTGCTCCCTGGAGGGTCCAGATGTAGTTATCATCAAATGCGGAAATCGGGTATACGCTTAACATTAAAACTCTCCGTTATACTCTGATATAGGTGTTTCTGCCCTCAGGCAGGGCTGTTCGATACAGGTTAAGGACGCTTCATTAGTAAGCAGGATAGTTGAATGGATACCCAAGAGACAACGACTGACCTGATAAATGAGATTCAGAACTGGTTTGATACGCCACTCGGGCGCAAGATGCTGTCCGAAGAGCAGCGGCTGGTTGATCGGGCTCTGACTCAGATTCAGGGGAATCGTCTGCTGCAGGTTACGCTGGATGGGCGCCGCTGGCTCTGTGACAACGCGCGCGCGCAGCATGGCGTTCTGGTTGCACCGCGGATCGAGCTGGGCATGGAGCACAACAGCATTCTGGCAGAGCATGAAGCGCTACCGGTGCAGTCCGCCGTTATCGATATTCTGGTGTTGCATCATGCTCTGGAGTTTTCACCTGAACCTCATCAGGTGCTGCGTGAGGCTGCACGCGTGCTACGCCCTGGTGGGCATCTGGTGCTGATCAACTTCAATCCGAATAGTCTGTTTGGTCTGCATCGCCTGTTGAAGCGTTCAACCGACGCCCCCTGGAACTCGGAGTTGCTCAGCGCTGGCCGGCTGACTGACTGGTTCCGGTTGCTTCAGCTGCAGCCGTTGACAACAGAAAGCCGTGGTTATGACTATCCGCTGGAAAATGAAAAATGGCGTCGCCGCCTGCAGCCGCTAGGTGTGCTGGTACGAAATCTGCCAATTCCCTCAGGAAACATATTGTTGATGACCGCCCGCAAGGATGTCAGTGGCATGACGCCAATTCTGCCGGAGTGGAACAGGCGTCTACTTGGTGGCCTTCAGGTGATAGAATCCAAAGCCCGACGATCAGGAATCAGGCGAAATCAAACTTGAGTAGACAGGTAACCATCTATACAGACGGCGCGTGTAAAGGAAATCCGGGCCCTGGTGGCTGGGGCGCGTGGTTAACTTACGGTGAAGCTCAGAAGGAGCTTTGGGGTGGTGAAAACGACACTACCAATAACCGTATGGAGCTTCTGGCGGCGATTTCGGCGCTGGAAGCGCTTAAACGCGAAAGCGATGTGCGGCTGTTCACCGACTCGGAATATCTTCGCAAGGGGATAACAGAGTGGCTGGCTAACTGGAAGCGTCGCGGCTGGAAAACAGCGGCTGGCAAGCCCGTGAAAAATGTAGATCTCTGGCAGCGACTTGATGAGGTTGTTGTGAAGCATCAGATCGAGTGGCGCTGGGTGAAGGGCCATAGCGGTGACCCCGGCAATGACAAAGCTGATCAATTGGCAAATCGTGGAGTAGAGGAGCAGGATCGATGAGTCGACAGATCATACTGGATACCGAGACTACAGGTCTGGAGCCCGAAGAGGGACACAATATTATTGAGATCGGTTGTGTCGAGATGGTTGGTCGTAAACTCACCGGCAACACCTATCATCAGTATATAAAGCCTGATCGGGAGGTGGATGCCGAGGCGATGGACGTGCACGGTATTACCAACGAATTTTTGCAGGATAAGCCAAAGTTTGCGGCGGTGATGTCGGAGTTTCTCGATTTTGTCCGAGGTGCTGAGCTAATTATCCATAACGCAGCCTTTGATATAGGCTTCCTCAACAAGGAGCTGGAACGCAATGGTGTCCCGGAGCGCGTTGATCAGATCTGTAAGGTAACCGACAGTCTGCTGGTTGCCCGTAAAAAACACCCCGGACAGAAGAACAGTCTGGATGCACTGTGTCGTCGTTACGATATAGACAACAGTCACCGCGAGCTTCATGGTGCATTGCTCGACTCCGAAATTCTGGCTGATGTATATCTGGCACTGACTGGTGGTCAGACCTCGCTGGTCCTGTCGGTCGGTGATGAGTCTGAAGAGGGCGGAGAGTCGATACGGCGTGTGCCAGCAGAGATGACTCAGGGGCTGAAAGTGATTACCGCCAGTGCTGAAGAGTTGGAAGCGCATCAACAGTTTCTTGATCTGCTTGATAAGAAGTCTGAGGGCGCGGTCTGGCGGCAGATAAACTGATCTAATAAAGAGATCCGGCGGTTACAGTGAACGGCCGGATTTTATCGTCTCACTCAGCTCAGTTAACTGATCCAGTAAGCGACGGACTGAGTTGCCTCGTGTTCGGCTGAGGTGGTTTTCGAAGCCCATCTCAGCGACCCACTGTTCAAGTGGTTGTAGCTCAAAGGTTGCTGCATCGCTGTTATCGACGCGCTGTTTTATCAAATAGAGCAGAGCGCGCAGCGCTTTAGCCTGAGCATCTGCAGTCAGTCTGAGCTTTCCCTCGTCTGTCAGACTAAGTTGCATCCAGACACGGGTTTCACAGCCGGGAATTTCAAAGTCGTCTGTTCTGACACTATTATCAATCGGCAGATGGGTACCCAGTGTCAGTAGTGCCATATAGCGCTCGGCCCAGCCTCGCGCCTGATTGATCTCAGCGACCAGCTGTTCGGGATCGAAGCTGTTTGTGATCTGAGTTGGCTGCAGAAACTGATCCAGTACCTCGATAAACCACCCGATCTCCTCTGCGCTGTTGTAAAACGCGAAGGATGCCCGAACGGCGGATTCTATCCCCAGTGAAGCGAGCAATGGCTGTGCACAGTGCTGTCCTGCACGAACCGCAATGCCATGCTGATCCAGTGCTTTGGCGATATCCTGCGCATGAAGCCGGGGGTGCGTAAAGCTGACAAGGCTGACCTGATTTGAGCCTGATTTCAGACACTGAATATCTGCAAGACTCTCCAGCCCCTCCAGCGCAAGGCTGAGTAGAGCCTGCTCATGGCGTTCCAGCGCAGTTCTGTCCTGATTCGACAGAAACTGGATCGCACTGCCGAGACCAACAACGCCTGCAATGTTGGGTGTGCCAGCCTCAAAGCGATAGGGAGGGGCGGAAAAACTTGATCCCTCAAAGCTGACATTTTCAATCATCTCACCGCCTGTCTTCCAGGGCTGCATCGTTTCAAGCAGGTCGTAACGTCCCCAGAGTACGCCAGTGCCCGTTGGACCAAATAGCTTATGGCCCGAGAAGGTGAAAAAGTCTGCGCCAAGCGTTGTCAGGTCGACCTGAAAATGGGGAAGTGACTGGGCGCCATCAATAAACACCAATGCACCTGCCTCCTTGGCGAGCTGACACATCAGTTGTATGGGGTAGATTGTACCTAATACATTGGAGACCTGAGGAAGAGCCACCAACTTTGGCTTCTGCTCCAGTAACCGTTGGTAAAGCTCCAGATCAAAATCACCCTGTTGATCCAGCTCCAGAACGTCGATCATTGCGCTCTTAGCACTGCAGGCATGCTGCCAGGGCAGGATGTTGGCGTGGTGACTGGAGCGCGCCAGCAGGATGTGGTCGCCGGGGCTTAACCTCGGTATTAGATAGCTATACGCCACGAGGTTGATCGCTTCGGTCGCGCCGGAGGTCCAGATAACTTCATTCCGTGAAACGCATAGGTAGTTAGCGACCTGATCACGAGCGCCTTCATAGGCTTGTGTGGCCAGATGAGAAAGCTGGTGGGCTGAACGATGTACATTGGCATTGGTGCGCCGGTAGAACTGCGTGATGCTGTCGATCACAGCGCGCGGCTTCTGGGTTGTTGCAGCGTTATCCAGATAGATTAACGGCGAGCCATTAAAGCGCTGACTTAGGATCGGAAACTCCGCGCGTAAACGGCGCAGCTGATTTGCATCGATCGGGCTGGTTAGCATCGATCAATGTGCCTTCAGTGACTGACTTTGCCAGCGGGCAAACATCATCGCGCTGGTAAACAGGGTAGCGATTAAGCCACACTCTATCCAGCCATAAATAGCCAGTTTAGGCTGGATTGCGGTGAGTACAGCACCAGTAAAATAGAGCAGCAGTACGAAGCAGAGCCATGCATGGGGACGTGGTGTACCTTTGAGCACAGCGGGTGCAAAGCCGAGTAGCGGCAGAGTATAGAGTAACCAGATAACCCAGGGGTGTTCACTGGATGCTGGTGCAAGTATCATAAATCTTAGTGTATAGAGTGCCAGCAGCCCGAAAAAGCAGGCTTTAGTCAGCCTGCCGGTTAAAGCCGCTTTCTGCTGAATTGTCATTGAATAGCTATTCCTAACCTTGTTTAAGCAGTCGTTGCGCAAGCAGACCGAGGCGTTGTCCCTGAGCGCGGCAGAGGGCCCGTTCATCGGCATCAATGGGCTGGTCACTGTTATCACCCGCTACATGGCTGGCGCCGTATGGCGTCCCACCCGTTTTTCCCGAATGCAGTGTCTCAGAGCTGAATGGAACGCCTGCAATAACCATACCATGGTGAATTAGCGGCAGCATCATGCCCAGCAGAGTGCTCTCCTGTCCGCCATGAAGTGTACTTGATGAGGTAAATACACAGGCGGGTTTATCGATCAGTGCGCCAGATATCCAGAGACTGCTGGTTCGCTCCATAAACGCGTGAATTTGAACCGCCATCTGTCCGAAGCGCGTCGGGCTGCCGAGTGCCAGTCCCGCGCAGTCGCGCAGATCTTCAATAGTGCAGTAGGGGATTCCGTCGTTTGAGATATCTGTGCTCTGTCCAGAATGAGTGCTATCTGGCAGTGTACGAATTCTTGCTTCAATGCCGCTTGCTTCTATTCCGCGGGTGATCTGCTGAGCTAACTGAGCAGTCGCACCGTGACGGCTGTAGAACAGCACCAGAACATAGTTATCCGCCACTTAGAGGATCTCCAGTACCTGTTCTGGTGGGCGGCCAATACGTGCTTTGTCGCCGTTAATGACAACCGGACGCTCCATCAGTTTTGGGAAGGAGACGATCGCAGCAATGATTTCGGCTTCGCTTTTATCACCTTCATTCAGACCGGCTTCCTCGTATTCATCCTCTTTTTTACGCAGAAGCTGGTCGGCACTGATCCCCAACTGGCCAAGCAGAGTTTTGATCTCGTCAGCATTCAACGGTTGCTTAAGGTATTCGCGTACCTCAGGTTGAAAACCCTTCTCTTCAAGCAGCGCAAGTGTCTGGCGTGATTTAGAGCAGCGCGGATTGTGTAGAATGGTGATAGACATTTGATTTCCTTGGTTGCTAAGCCGTTTAGAGGCACTATTGTATAAGTTGAGCGTTCCAGTCACCAGCAGGAGTCTTCTTTGAATTTTCAGAACAATCGAATACTAGAGATCCCCAGAATGCTGGTGCTGCTAGTGAAAACCTTTTTCAGAGATCAGGGGGTGTTAAATGCAGCAGCCCTGACCTATACAACGCTGTTCTCCATCGTGCCGCTGATGACGGTCAGTTATGCGATGTTGGCAGCTATCCCTTCGTTTCAGGGGATGGAGGTTAAGTTAGAAGACTGGATCTTCTCCAACTTCATTCCGTCTACGGGGTCTCAGTTGCAGGGGTATTTGGCGGGCTTTGCATCGCAGGCCCGTTCGCTGACCGTGGTCGGTCTGTTCTTCCTGTTTATCACGGCACTGTTGATGATCAAAAATATAGAGGCGGCGTTCAACCGTATCTGGCATATCAAATCAGGGCGACGAGGTGTTAACAGCTTTCTGATCTACTGGGCGGTGCTGACACTCGGTCCCTTGCTGGTCGGTGCGGGTATAGCTCTGAGTAGCTATCTGATCGGAGTGGCGCAACTCGATAAGCTGGATGAGATCAGTGGCGTCAGGCTTTTATCACTGCTGCCTTGGTTGATGACTGCCGCCGCATTTACCCTGATCTATGCCATTGTTCCAAACTGCAAGGTGCCCTGGCGTGCAGCGCTGCTCTCTGGCGTGGTCGCTGCACTGCTGTTTGAGGGTGCCAAGCGCAGTTTTGCCTTTTTTGTATCCAGCTTTCCATCCTATGAGCTGATCTACGGTGCCTTTGCTGCAGTGCCGCTGTTTCTGGTGTGGATCTATATCTGCTGGAGTCTGATCCTGCTGGGTGTAATGTTAAGCCGTATACTGGCGGGCCGCGTACAGGAATCGAGTCAGAATGCACCTAAGCTGTCTCTGTTACTGGAACTGCTCTCTGTATTAGCTAAGTGCCAGCGTGGCGGCGAATCAATCGCATCAGGCGA
>JBFEXW010000097.1:0-7204 GCA_041562495.1 Marinobacterium sp.
CCTGAAAAGAGGGGGGGTTATCCTTTAACAACCAGCACCGGCAAGGGAGACAGGTTTACCACCTTGTTCGCGATCGAGCCAAGGAGAACCTGATCCAGTCCTGCCTGTTTATGGCTGGCCATCACGATCAGTTCGGCGCGATGCTGAGTCGCCTGTTCCAGGATAACATCAGCACGACTTCCTTCTTTAACCTCCAGTTCAAAATGGAGGCCAGAGTGTTTTAACTGTTCATCAGCAAACTGTTTCAGCTGTTTCTCAACAGCATGTGTTGCCTTATCGAAAGTACCTTCAGGAAAGAAACTTCCAACCAGTGGCATCTGATAGCCGGAGATAACGGTCAGCAGAATTAGCGTACCATCCGGGTCGCAGACCTCTGTCGCGTGTTTAATAACCTGATCGGCAAAGCCCTCTTCAGACAGATCGACCGGTACCAGTATTCGGTTGTACATCCAGAGTTCTCCTTAGGCTAAGGCTGCGCTTTTGATGCGCCGACGCTGTATTGATGCCATACCGGCCAGCGCCAGTAGAGCAGGGATAAACATCAGTTCCTTGGGTGGTCGATCCGACTGAACGGTAATGCCGGTAATCTCAAAGCCGAAATCCATACCCGCTTTTTCGGCCGAACTTCCAAATACCACCAGTTCAACTGTGCGTTTATCGCCTTCGCTGTTTAGCTCTAATCCCATTGATTGTAGTCGGCTTTCAGCATTACCGGATGGATCGTCCAGTTGCAGTGCGACAGTTTTATGCACCTCATCACCTTCGATCGATACGCCATAGACCGTCAGATGAATAAAATCTCCGGTATTCAGTGCATCCACCTGCGCTTCCAACTGAGATGCAGGGAGTGTCTGTGTCGGTGGGTAGATATCATCCCACCAGAAACCGGGACGAAACAGGGTGAATGAGATCAGTACCAGTGCCAGTGATTCCCATAAACGGCTTTTCGTCAGCCAGTAACCCTGCGTCGCAGCGGCGAACACCAGTATCGCGATAATCGCGCTGGTCACTGTTACAACCAGATCGAGTAATGACTCGATACCGATCAGCAATAACTGGGTGTTGAAGATAAACATGAACGGCAGAACAGCTGTTCGAATATCGTAGGTGAACCCCTGAATCCCTGTTTTGATCGGATCTGAACGACCGATCGCGGCTGCTGCAAAGGCGGCAAGCCCAACCGGCGGCGTATCATCAGCCAGTATTCCGAAGTAGAACACAAACAGGTGAACAGCGATCAGCGGAACAATCAGCCCATTCTGGGCGCCAAGGTTCACGATAACCGGTGCCATCAGCGTGGATACCACGATGTAGTTAGCCGTTGTTGGAAGCCCCATGCCGAGAATGATGCAGATTATCGCGGTAAAGATCAGTATCAGCAGAAGATTACCTGCCGAGATATACTCAACAAACTCGGTCATCATCTGACCAAGGCCGGTTAGCGTTACGGTTCCTACGATGATACCAGCGGCCGCGGTGGCGATCCCGATACCAACCATGTTACGTGCACCCGCTACCATACCCTCGATAAAGTCACTCCAGCACTCACTGAAAAGCGAGCTCCAGTTTGACTGATTACGCATCCAGGCTTTCAACGGTTTGTGTGTCAGAACGATCGCAATAAGGAACACCAGCGAATAGAACGCAGATTGCTGAGGCGAATACTGTTTTACTGCAAGCGCCCAGAGCAGAACTACAATTGGCAGGCTGAAATAGAGCCCGGCAAATACTGTTGGTCGCGCTTCTGGCAGCTTGTCCAGCGTAATACTGTCGTCATCGTCTTTGAGGTCAGGGTAGGACGCAGCCAGCTTGAGTAGCAGAAGGTAGGCAAAAACAATTGCGGCCACCATAAACAGATAGCCGAAACTACCAAACCAGGCTTCCAACAGATTTGAGCCGTAGTAGACGGCTATGCCCAGCACCATCAGTATCAGGGTGCTGGTCAGCCAAGATAGCATGCGCTGTGCCAGCGTAGGTTTATGCAGGCGTTCAATCCCCTGCATGTTCAGTTTGACCGCTTCCAGATGGACGATATAAACCAGCGCGATATAGGAGATCAGCGAGGGCAGTATCGCGTGTTTAATGACTTCTACGTAAGGGATACCGACATACTCGACCATCAGGAAGGCGGCGGCGCCCATAATGGGGGGTGTCAGTTGGCCGTTGGTCGAGGCGGCAACCTCAATCGCACCTGCCTTGGTCGATGGGAAGCCAACACGCTTCATCAACGGAATTGTAAAGGTACCGGTCGTTACAACGTTAGCTATCGACGAACCAGATATAATTCCACTTAAACCCGAGGCCACGACAGCCGCTTTCGCAGGTCCGCCACGCATATGCCCGAGCAGGGAGAACGAGACCTTGATCAGATAGTTGCCGGCACCCGCTTTATCCAGAAGAGCGCCAAGTAAGACAAACAGGAATACAAAGGCGGTCGATACGCCAAGTGCGACGCCGAATACGCCCTCGGTAGTTAACCACTGGTGAGAGGCAACCTTGTTCAGGCTAGCACCCTTATGGGCAATGACATCCGGCATATACTGACCACCAAAGGTGTAGGACAGAAAGATTACCGCGACGATCAGTAGCGGTGGACCCAGTGCGCGGCGTGTTGCTTCAAGTAGTGCTAGCATGCCGATAACCGCGATGGCGACATCAACAGGTGTCGGCGCCCCCAGACGGTCTGCTATATCGTTGCGGAAGATAAACAGATACATGCAGGCACCGGCACCGCCGATCGCAAACAGCAGATCAAGTGGCGTGATACCCGAGCGGCTGGAGTGTCGCGTCGCCGGGAACAGTGAAAATGTCAGGAAGATTGCGAAGGTGAGGTGAATAAACTTCGCCTGATCCTCATTGAGTGTCCCGAAATTGAAAACAAAGGGTAAGGGTGACGCATACCATAGCTGAAACGCTGACCAGGCGATCAGTAGGCCGATTACCAGCTTCTGTTGTGTGCCGCTGAAAGAGCGGGCGCCCGTTTCCGATTTGAGCAGATCCTCGACAACCTGGTTGTCTACGTCTGACTGCAGCCCCTGATTCATGTAACTACTCCTGGGGTAAAACAAAACAGTGCCAGCTCCATGAACCAGCACTGCTTTTCTACATCAATGTAAGTTGGTGAATCGGACTGTTACATCAGACCCGCTTCTTTGTAGTAACGCAGTGCGCCTGGGTGAAGCGGAGCAGACAGTCCATCTATGATCATCTCCTCTTTCTTCAGGTTAGCAAAAGCAGGGTGCAGCTTTTTGAAGTCATCAAAGTTTTCAAATACCGCTTTTACGACGTTATAGATAAGGTTTTCAGGTACTGAAGCAGAAGTGACGAAGGTTGCGCCCACGCCGAAAGTCTGAATATCAGAGTCAGAGCCGTTGTACATGCCGCCAGGGATAGTTGCTTTACGGTAGTAATCGTTTTCAGACACCAGCATATCTGAGGCTGGACCTGACACGTCGACAATCACAGCGTCACAGGAGGTGGTTGCTTCCTTGATTGATCCGCTTGGGTGGCCAACGGTGAAAACCATTGCATCGATCTTGTTGTCACAGAGTGCTTTAGACTGCTCGGCTGATTTCAGCTCAGACGCGAGAGAAAAATCATCCATCGTCCAGCCTTTGGCATTCATCAGCACTTCCATCGTGCCACGCTGACCTGACCCAGGGTTGCCGACGTTAACGCGTTTGCCTTTCAGGTCATCAAAAGTTTTGATGCCGGAGTCGGCGCGAGCAACCACGGTGAACGGTTCGGGGTGGATCGAGAATACAGCCCGCAGATCTTTATATGCGCCGTTCTCCTCAAATTTGCTGGTGCCGTTGTAAGCGTGGTATTGCCAGTCAGACTGTACAACACCCATATCCAGTTCGCCCGCGCGAATCGCGTTGATGTTGTATACCGAACCACCGGTGCTCTCTACAGAGCAACGAATCCCATGCTCTTTACGGTCCTTGTTAACCAGTCGGCAGATCGCTCCACCTGTTGGGTAGTAAACGCCGGTTACACCACCGGGACCGATTGTAATGAACTCCTGTGCCTGAGCAGCGGTCGCGCTGAGCAGAGCCGCCAGACCGGCACCAAAAAGTGTTGTTCGCATTTTAGTCATCTCTAAATCCTCTGATTGGAGTCTTTATTGTTTTTTAACCAGCAAAGGTTCACTTTGCTGGTTAAAGAGTGTTCGAACCTCTGCAGCGGTCAGTGGAGAGAGTCCCTCCGCTACGATCGCTTTGCAGAGATCCTGAACCTGAGCGCTGTTGTCTTTTGCAACCTCGCCGTTACTTGAGAACAGATTGTTCTCAAAACCTATCCGTGCATCACCGCCATGTCTGACCGCATGTATCAGGCAGTTAAGCTCTTCGCTACCAAATGCACAGACAGCCCAACGCACGCCATTAAGCTCGGTAATCTGATCGATAAACGGATCCAGATCAGCGGGGGAGGACTGTTGCCCTTGGGTATAGCGGCCTAATACAAACAGCAGATGATGATTGTTTGTTGGTAGTAATCCATCAGCGATCAGTTGACGATAAAAACTGAGATCTTCCGCTGAATAGAGTATGTATTGCGCAAGAATTCGCTGTTCAGCCACCCAGTGAAAGAATGCAGAGGCCTCTTTGAGATTGGCCGGGTTGGGTATCAGTTCACGAAGCCCAAATGAAGCAGCCTCGGGCTTGAGTACGCGGATCAGTGCCATCTGATGTTCAGGCTGATAGATACCCACCGCTTCTGTTGTCATCTGGACAATCATGCGGTCGCCGACGGCGCTTTTTACCGCGTTGTAGGTGCGGCGATTATCATCAATTTCTAGCGAGTGACGACCTTCGACCGTGCGCGCGTGCATATGGATTATTGCTGCACCTGAGTCTGCACAGGTAATTGCTGTTTCCGCCAGCTCTTGCGGGGTTATTGGTAGAGCAGAGTGATCTGTTTTCATGCGGCGCGCACCATTGGGTGCCACGATGATCATCGGCTGGGGCATTTCAGGAGGCATTGGGTAGTTCCCTCGCCAGGAGATGAGTCTGTTGGTCAACAGTCTGCCCGAGTTTATCAACCAGTTCCTCTAGTTGTGGGTCTTCTATGATATAGGCAGGCGCGAGCAGTATATGGTGACCCAGTTTGCCATCAATGGTTCCGGACATCGGATAGCACAACAAACCAAGATCCATAGCGGCGCGTTTGATCTTTGCATCCAGTTTGGTCACCGGATCAAAAGGCGTTTTAGTCACCCGGTCCTGAACCAGTTCGAGTCCGATAAACAGACCACGACCGCGAATATCGCCTACAAATGGATGATCGCCAAATCGATCATTGAGAAGTTCCATCAGTTTAGCTCCGGTCGGAGTGACGCGGTCAAGCACGCCCTCTTCTTCAAACGCATCCATTACCGCCAGAGAACCTGCCATAGCGGTAGTATGCGCAAGGTAGGTGTGGCCGTGCTGGAAGAAACCGGATCCGCCTGAGATTGCGTTGTAGATTTCGCTGGTGATCAGCATAGCACCAATCGGCTGGTAGCCCGCGCCAAGTCCTTTGGCAATAGCAACAATATCCGCGTTGATGCCATCCTGCTCATGAGCGAAGAAGGTACCGGTCCGGCCAGAGCCACACATCACCTCATCAAGAATCAGCAGAACTCCATATTTATCGCAAATTTCGCGAACCCGTTTGAAGTAGCCGTCTACCGCAGGAACTGCACCTGCAGTCGCGCCAACGACCGGTTCAGCAATGAATGCGATAACGCTTTCTGGCTCCAGTTTTAAAAGTCGCTCTTCGAGTTCGTTAGCGACGCGCTGACCATAGTCAGCCAGTGTTTCATCCGGGCGCTGGTCACGATAGGCGTAGCAGGGTGAAATATGTTCGACATCAATCAGCAGTGGAGCGAAGGGGGCGCGACGCCAGGCGTTCCCACCAACGGCCAGCGCACCCAGCGTGTTGCCATGATAACTCTGACGGCGGGCGATAAAGTGCTTGCGACCCGTTTCGCCTCGCTCAACAAAGTACTGGCGGGCGATCTTCAGTGCCGATTCCATTGCCTCGGAACCGCCGCTGACAAAATAGACGTGATTGAGATCTCCAGGCGCACGGGCAACCAGTCGATCGGCAAGCTGTTCGGCGGGGTCTGATGTGAAAAATGCCGTGTGTGCATAAGCGACCTTGTCAATCTGTGCATGAAGAGCACGGCGTACACCTTCGTGGCTATGACCGAGACATGAGACTGCAGCGCCGCCACTGGCATCAAGATAGGCCTTGCCATGGCTATCAAACAGATAAACCCCTTCGCCGCGGAGCACGGTTGGTAAGGGGTTGTGGCAGTGACGGTGTAAAACGTGGCTCATTATCGCCTCCGTAAATGTCAGATCGCCGTATTTAAAGAGGCTTCCCCGAACGCGGCAAACGATATAATCTCTCAGGGTATGACAAAAACTCATACCTCTGACTGGAGGGCCGCTGATGTCAGCTTCACTGCCACCCTTAAAAGCACTGCATATGTTCGAAGTTGCTGCGCGACGACTCAGTTTTTCTGGCGCCGCACAAGAGCTTTATGTGACGCAGGGGGCTGTCAGCAAGCAGATCAAACTGCTTGAGGAGTTTCTGGAGCGAGCCCTGTTTGAGCGCACATCCGGTGGTCTGCAGCTTACTGAAGCAGGACGTGATTACCTGCCGGCAGTCAGCGAGGCGCTTGAGGAGATCCGTAAAGCAACGGCTAAGGTACAGCAGTCCTCAGCCGGAAATAACTCGTTGCATCTCAATCTGATACCTTCATTCAGTAACCTCTGGTTGATTCCGCGCCTGGCAGAGATGCATCGGGAGATACCAGAGCTCCACCTGACCCAGACCGCAGGGGATGGTCCATACCGGTTTGAAGCCAACAGTGCGGATATAGCGATTCGTTGCCTGCCGCTATCGCGTGCTATTGATCATGCTGAACTGCTGATCTCTGAAACCCTTATTCCGGTGATATCTCCAGATCGTTTAAAACACCATCCGATAAAAACGCAGGATCAGATTTTCGATCACCCGTTCCTGGGTCACATCACCCGTCCTCAACTTTGGCCCAGTTTTTTGCAGAAACTTGAACTTGATACATCGAAAACCCCGGAATACAGGCACGGGTTTCAACATTTCTATATGTTGCTCGAAGCCGCACGTCAGCAGCAGGGAATAGCACTGATTCCTGATTTTATGGCTCAGGAGGCGCTGACACGCGGTGATC
>JBFEXW010000098.1:0-7185 GCA_041562495.1 Marinobacterium sp.
CAGATACATAATTACAAAAAACGAGATGCCGCCCAGAACAGGGTGCAGCAGCAATGTATCTGCCCTACTGTGCGAGATCAACAGAATATCTCCTTGGGGACCATGCTTTTCAGCGAGCTCTTCGGCGCGTGCGCGCAGGTTGCCACCCTCGCTTGTTGCGATCAAACCCGTATCAGTTGACTTCGGTGGGGTCAGTCTGTCAGAAGCGAGGGAGGTAAGCTGATCAACGCCACGGTTTCGTTTTGCAGAAACCGCGACAACGGGTACACCCAGATTTTTTTCCAGCCCCTCGCAGTCGATAGCCATTGAGTGGTGTTCGAGAATATCGATCATATTAGCCGCAACTATGACCGGGAAACCTACACGAGCACAGGCTTCGATTACCTGAAGTGCCAGAAACAGACCTTTTTCCAGACGTGTGGCATCAAGTACACAGACAACGGCAGCCACCTGGTCGGCAGGTTGTTTTAGGGCGTTGTTGAATGCATCAACGGCGACCTCCTCCTCCCCAGAGATGGTATGGAGCGAATAAACACCGGGGTAATCGACTACTTCGATTTCAGGGTTCTTCTGGCTGATACCAGAAAAGGTACTAACGGTAATACCAGGGAAATTTGCGACGCGTTGATTAAGTCCGGTCAGGGCATTGAACAGCAGACTTTTACCGGAATTTGGGCTGCCAACAAGGAGAATCTGTTTCACGTATTGCTTACTTCTACCTTGATCAGTTCGGCGATAAGTCGCTCAAGTGAGTAGATACTGTTTGCGACCTTGTACAGTTTAGGAGCACCAAATCTGGGAGCAGTTGTGCACTGAATAACGGCACCGGTACGAAACCCCAGTTCAGTCAGACGTGTTCTGAACGACTCGGAGATCCGGCTGTCAAAGCCCTGAATCGTACAGCTCTGTCCTTTGGATAAACGCCAGAGCGATGGAGGATGGACTTCAGATCTAAGTTGCATGTCACAAACTCGAAATAGATGAGCTTTAATGGAAGGAAAAACTATAACAGATAAAATCTAAATGACAATAGTTCTCATTCGTATGAGTCGGGCTGTTAATTATATCGAGATGAGCTCTGATAACTTTAGATATGGATCAATCAGAAAAACAAAACCCCGGAAATTTCCGGGGTTTCTATGGGCAACAAGTGGTGATCTGGCACCACTCTTATTGTTCAGTGTTACTTCATAGTAGGCATTGAGAACTCTGGGCCTGCGCTCAAACCAGTAGGCCAGCGTGCAGTGATAGTCTTCATGCGAGTGTAGAAGCGAACGCCGTCTGGACCATGCATGTGCAGAGGTCCGAACAGTGAGCGTTTCCAGCCACCGAAACTGTGGAACGCCATAGGTACAGGGATTGGCACGTTCACACCAACCATGCCGACCTGAACATTCTCGGTGAAGTTGCGAGCAGTATCACCGTCACGGGTGAAGATCGCAGTACCGTTACCATATTCATGTTCGTTGATCAGGTTCAGTGCTTCTTCATAGCTGCTAACGCGAACAACTGCCAGAACAGGACCAAAGATCTCTTCGTTGTAGATGCGCATGCCTGGTTTAACGTTATCGAACAGTGTTGGGCCAACGAAGTAACCATTTTCGTGATCCGTCACTACGAAGTTACGACCATCAACGACCAGAGTCGCGCCCTCTTCAACACCTGAGTCGATGTAGCCCAGTACTTTGTCAGCGTGTACACGGCTTATCAGAGGACCCATGTGTGGTTCTGGCGTGCTCATGCCGTTACCAACAGACATCTTTTCGATCTCTGTAGTCATATCTTTGATCAGGTGGTCAGCAACCTCATCGCCAACACATACAGCAACAGAGATCGCCATGCAGCGCTCGCCAGCAGAACCGTAAGCCGCACCCATCAGAGAATTGATTACCTGAGAAGGTTCAGCATCAGGCATTACGATCATGTGGTTCTTTGCGCCACCCAGAGCCTGTACGCGTTTGCCGTGTGCACTTGCAGTTGAGTAGATGTATTCAGCGATAGGCGTAGAACCTACAAAGCTTACCGCCTGAATGCGCTCGTCAGTCAGCAGCACATCAACAGCTTCTTTATCACCGTTAACAACGTTGAATACGCCGTCAGGCAGGCCTGCTTCTTTCAGCAGTTCAGCAAGACGCAGAGTTGTAGAAGGATCTTTCTCAGATGGCTTCATGACAAAGGTGTTACCGCAGGCAATTGCTACCGGGAACATCCACATTGGAACCATTGCAGGGAAGTTGAATGGGCTGATACCGGCACAAACACCCATAGGCATCATCTGGCTGTAGCTGTCTACACCACGGCCAACGTTGAGGCTGTGCTCACCTTTCTGCAGGTGTGGGATACCGCAGGCAAACTCAACAACTTCAAGACCACGAGTCAGTTCACCTTTAGCGTCAGAGAATACCTTGCCGTGCTCTGAGGTGATCAGTTCCGCCAGTTCGTCTGCGTTTTTCTCAACCAGCTCTTTAAACTTGAACATGATTCGAGCGCGGTTAAGCGGCGTTACTTTGCTCCAGGTTTTGAAAGCTTCCTGGGCATTTGCAATTGCAGCGCGAGTCTCATCAGCAGAAGAGAGCGCAACTTCGTTAGCCTGAGCACCAGTAGCTGGGTTGAAAACGGGTGCAGTACGGCCTGAATCAGATGCGACGTGCTGGCCGCCGATGTAGTTACCAAGTACAGACATGGGTATCTCCTTTTTTTAAGTGTGTTCATTAAATTACAACAAATATGTTCTTTCAATCTAAAATGCTAAGTGTACGATACATCAAAATTGATATATCTATGGGGGTGATTGATGAGTACACCTAAATTTAACTGGGAAGATGCACGCTATTTTCTGGCAGTGGCGAGGCTGGGGACGATTGGACGAGCCGCAGAAAGCCTCGGAGTCTCGTCGGTCACGCTTTCGCGCCATCTGGCGCATCTGCAGTCGCGTACGCGGGTTCAGCTTCTGATTCGCCATAGTAAGGGGCTGAAGTTGAGTGATGAAGGTCAGCGTCTGGTTGAATACCTTGAGCGGGCCGAAGCTGAAATTGAATCTGCATCTGAAATCTTTGGTACTGATTCAACCTCTGCCAGTGGTTCTGTCCGCATCGCAGCGCCTGAAGGCTTTGCTATTAAAGAACTGAGTCAGCGCCTGGGTGATCTGCTACAGAACCACCCGTCTCTCAATGTTGAGATCGTGCCTCAGTCGCGAGGATTTTCATTGACCAAACGTGAGGCAGACCTCGCCGTGATGGTGGGCAAACCGAGTGAGCCAAACCTGAGTTATGTAAAACTGGGTAGCTACTATCTCGGAGTCTATGCATCAGTAGAATATATTCAACGGTACGGTGTGCCAGAAACTGTTGAGGATCTTGGTGCACATCGTCTGATCGGCTATGTCGAAGATCTGCTGTTTTCTGAACGATTGAACACGCCTAAAGCGGTATGGAATCAGTGGCAGTCACAGATATCGATCTATTCTCCATTGGGACAGGTAGAAGCGGTTAAAGCCGGGTTGGGAATAGGATGTCTGCACAAGTTTCTGCTGGATGAGGACCATCAGCTTGTGCACCTGATGCCGGGTGTTGAGCTGGAGAGGGAGTTTTATCTGGTGTATCACCAGAGTACTGAGAAAATACCGAGAATCTCGGCAGCGATTGAATTTATGAAGTCGATTGGCGGAAAACTCTGATAAGGCGCTGCTATTGGTCGTTTATTGGAAATCTCAATCATCGCGAGTGAAGGTAAAAATTGTTAATCATTTTGCTTCCCCGTGATTATCTATACTGATTGAAGCCTGGAGCGCATCGCGCTGTTCACCAGTAAGTTATCGTTGGTTACAGTCACATGCTTTATTGGGACGTTGTCTGAAACCCTGGGAGCAGGGTGGGTTTATCGACCGTCGTACGAAATCCATGGCGAGTGCAGGAATGTTGGTTGGTTTGGTTGTCGTTCTGCTTAGTGTCGGTGATCCGGAGCTGTTGTTAGGTGCGTTTCTGTTTTTTCGACCGACGTAATAGCGGTCTGGTCAGACCTGTGCCGCTGATCAACCCAGGGTAAAAATGCGTAAAATCTCCAGTAAAGGTAACTTATATAAGTAGTGTTTAAACGGATGATCGGTCGCAGGCCGACCGACCCTCCTTTTGTGATGGCTAAAGAGTGACCACTACATCGACTGTAGAATTACAGTGATTTCTCCAACATCCACTGATAATCCTCAGTTGAGGCGACCCGTGGGTTGGTGTTGTGGCTGTGATCAGCTAAGGCACCTTTGATGATATTCGGGAATAGGTCAGAAGTGACGCCTAATTCACCCAGCCCTCCGGGCAGTCCCAGACGCTGATTCATCTCGATCAGAGCAGGAATTACATCAGCACCTGAAGTTAACCCCATTGCCTGTGCCATGCGCTCCAATTTATTTTCCTGAATCATCGTTTCTGAGCTGGCGTTAAACTCAACGACACAGGGCATAAAGATAGCGTTTAATGTGCCGTGGTGTATTTTCGGATTGATCCCGCCGAGAGAATGACTCAGACTGTGAACACACCCGAGCCCCTTCTGGAAGGCAAGTGCGCCTTGCATCGATGCACTCATCATGTTTAAACGAGCTTCCTTATCACTACCATCCTCAGTTGTGCGCAGGATATGGGACCAGGCTCTCCTGAGCCCGTCGAGCGCGATACCATCTGCCGGGGGATTGAATGCTGGGGACATAAAGGTCTCCATACAGTGAGCAATTGCATCCATTCCGGTCGCGGCAGTGAGTAGCGGTGGTAGCTTGAGCGTTAACTCCGGGTCACAGATAGCGACTTTGGGAATCAGGTGCGGAGAGATTACGCCCACTTTGCGACCATCATCCAGAATTAATATAGCACCACGGCCTACCTCGCTACCGGTACCCGCGGTTGTAGGAATTGCAATCACCGGTACCGTCTTGGCAGTGATACGGCTGAGTCCGCCCTCTATCACTGCAAACTGCTTAAGCTCACCCTCATGCGTTGCACAGACCGAGACACCCTTGGCGAGATCAATAGATGAGCCGCCACCGACTGAGATCAGTCCATCAAATCCACCGGCTTTATATTGAGCAACCGCCTCTCGGACGACAGATTCATTCGGGTTGGGTGGAGTCTGATCAAACACCTGCTCTTCAGAAAACTGCTGCAGCGCTTCTGTGACTGGATCAAGTACACCTGCCGCGCGGACGCCCTTATCAGTGATAATCAGTGGGCGAGTGATGCCTAATGCATCACACTCTGCCTGTAAATTGGAGATACTTCCGTAGCCAAACTGAATTCGGGTGAGATAGTTGATCAGGTGCATATATTACTCGCTATCAATCGCCAATATAAAAGACAGAAAGTGTGAAAATTTACATCGCCTATGAGGTTCAGGCAAACTTTGTTTGAAAGTATTCAAAGCCTTTCCAATAAATTTTCACAGGTGAATGATCAAGCAAACCAGGCGCGTGTACGGTTAGCGAACCATACCAGAGAGAGCATAACAGGCACTTCAACCAGTACACCGACCACGGTCGCAAGAGCGGCTCCAGAATGCAGCCCAAACAATGAAATCGCCACGGCAACTGCCAGTTCAAAGAAGTTAGATGTGCCAATCATACAGGCAGGAGCGGCAATGTTATGGGGTAGCTTCAGCTTTTGGGCCAACCAGTAAGCGAGGGCGAATATTCCATAGGTCTGTATCATCAGAGGGATCGCAATCAGGCCGATGATCATCGGTTGATTGAGAATCGTCTGGGCCTGGAAGCTGAATAGAAGGATGACGGTAGCCAGTAGTCCGATGATTGACCAGGGTTTCAACTGCGATAAAAACGCATTTAGGCGAGAGTGATCTTTTGCTGAATTAAGTCGTTTGCGAGTTAGCGCCCCCGCGACTAAGGGCAGTACGACGTAAAGTACCACCGACAATAGCAGCGTCTCCCATGGAACTTCGATCTCAGTGATGCCGAGCAGAAAGGCGGTGATCGGAGTAAAGGCAAAGATCATAATCAGGTCGTTGATAGAGACCTGTACGAGCGTATAGTTGGGGTCTCCTTTTGTTAACTGACTCCAGACAAACACCATAGCAGTGCAGGGGGCTACGCCTAGTAGAATCATGCCGGCTATATATTCAGTGGCTGATTGCGGATCTACCCAACCCGCAAAGAGGACTTTGAAAAATAGCCATCCTAGCAGAGCCATTGTGAATGGCTTGATTAGCCAGTTTATGGCCAGTGTCAAAAATAATCCCTTAGGTTTTCGCCCCACATCTTTTACTGCTCCAAAGTCGACCTGAACCATCATGGGATAGATCATCAACCAGATGAGTACGGCAACGACCAGATTAACCTGTGCATATTCAATCTTGGCTATCTCAGAGAACAGGTCCGGGAAATAACTACCCAGAAACACGCCAATCGTGATGCAGGCTGCAACCCAAACTGACAGGTAACGTTCAAAAATCCCCATTTTCATTCTCCAGCGTGGTTGCCTGATTGTTCGCTTACAGGACTGACTTGAATAAATAGCCTCAACTACATATATTTGATATTTCATATATATGAAATATCGTATTTTTAAGTATAGCCTAGAGATATACAAAAATGAAAAAGCGAATGTTGTTTGCCTGTAGCGGAAACTCAGCCCGCTCCCAAATGGCAGAAGCGTTGTTTAGAGATCTTGCCGGGGGTGAATGGGAGGTGTTCAGTGCAGGCTCAAAGCCTGAGGAGATTGATTGCAGAACGCTTGAAATCCTATCGCGAGCGGAGTTGCCTGTAGATGGAGTTCGGTCTAAGTCGCTGTCTGAATTTGATGGGCAATCTTTTGATTATGTTATTTCACTCTGCTCTGATGCGGCGCGAGAGTGCACTTCTCTGGATTTTGATGCACGACGCATGGCGTGGGAGTTCGAAGATCCGAGAAGCCGATCTGGGTTCATGTCATTCGAGGCAACCTTTAAAGAGTTAAAGCGGCGCATTGAGCTGTTTCTGATCGCAACAACTAGCGGCCTAAATCTGTCACCGCTTAATTTTTATAAATGTATCTCTGATGAAACACGATTGAAGACGGTCCTGTTACTGCTGTCCGAACATGAGTTGTGTGTATGCGAGCTGATGGCTGCAATAAATGTGAGCCAACCTAAGATTTCAAGGCATTTAGCTCAACTGAAACGCTGTGGTCTGTTAACCGATCGCCGGGTGGG
>JBFEXW010000099.1:0-7165 GCA_041562495.1 Marinobacterium sp.
AGTAGCGTCATTCCGTGTATTTGCAGTGGAAGCACCTGCATTGCCGGATGGATTAAAGGTCTATCCGCTGGCGGTGGTCGATCGTGTAAATCAGTCTGATGTCGCTGATTATCGACTGGTTACAGGGTCGGTGGTGAAGATTAACCGTCAGGTGCGCACTGATGAGATTCGTCTCAGTGGTAAGCTGAATCGAATCTTCTGGGAGATCCCTCGCTCGGATGAGCCTCAGGCTGCATTTAACTATTTTCGTGATCAACTGGTAGAGAAAGGCGCTCAGATACTCTTTGAGTGTGACGGCCGTACCTGCGGCGCGAGTAATATCTGGGCTAATGATCTTTTCCAGAATGCAGCGCTTTACGGACGTGATGATACCCAGTTCTATCTGGCTGCTGAACTTAACGGAAATCACTACGCCGCCTATGCGGTACGCCGGGGCAATCAGCGTGTCTATTTTCACCTGGATCTTATGTTAGGTGATAAGGAATCAGATCAGGCGTGGAACCTACCGCTTGAAGCACAGGGCTATACCAAGCTTCCGTTCTGGCCTCAGTCGCCAGAACTGGCTGCGCAGTCACTGGCAGAATGGATGAGTGAACACCCCGGTAAGGTTCGTATCGTTGTGCATCAGGCGGGTCAGGATGTGGAGCTCAGTGCACGTAAGGCAGAACGTCTGGTTGCGGCGCTGATTGAGCGCGTGGTGGATCAGGGGATCGACAAAGAGCGTCTGGAAGGTTTTGGCTTAGGGCCGCTGGTACCCAGTCTGCTGGGATCGAATCAACAGGTTGCGGTGGTGATCTGGGTGCGCTAACAGGAGCAGAGCTGTCGCTGCTCCTGACCCTCTGTTACTGATCAGTTGACCAGTGACAGGAACTCATTGCGGGTAGCTGGGTTGGAGCGGAAGCTACCGAGCATCATCGAAGTCTTCATCACCGCATTTTGCTTCTCTACACCGCGCATCATCATGCACATGTGCTGAGCTTCAATCACTACACCAACACCCAGAGCGCCAGTCACCTGCTGCAGTGCTTCAGCGATCTCTTTGGTCATGTTCTCCTGAATTTGCAGGCGACGCGCATACATATCGACGATACGTGCGATCTTGGACAGGCCGATCACCTTACCCTGAGGAATATAAGCAACATGAGCTTTGCCGATGAACGGCAGCAGGTGGTGTTCACACATTGAGTAGATCTCAATGTTTTTAACCAGCACCATTTCCGAGTTGTCTGAGTCAAAAAGCGCTCCGTTAACCACCTCGTCAAGAGACTGGTGATAGCCGCGAGTCAGAAAGTTCATCGCTTTCGCTGCGCGCTTAGGCGTATCTTTTAAACCATCGCGATCTGGGTTTTCGCCCACCATTTCGATGATCTGTCTGTACGCGTTTTCCATGGAGATGTCCTCTGATATCGGCTTTATTCAAGCTATTACAAGCAGCTTGTAGCAAGCCGGGGAACATACGCCAAACTTAGACGAAGGTAAAGAGTTAGGGGCGATTGGTGTCGCGTTTGAGCAATACGTAGAGTGCTCCGGTACCGCCATCTTGGGGCTGTGCTGAACAGAAAGCGAGAACGCCATCAATCTGCTGCAACCATTCGGTCACGTAGGTTTTCAGCAGCGCGGGTTTACCATGTTCGGTATAGGCTTTGCCATGTACGATGATCAGGCTGCGAAGTCCCTGCTTTTTACAGCTTTGAATAAACTGATACAGCTCCTCTCTGGCGTTATCGACAGAATAGCCGTGCAGATCTAGCCCGGCATCCCAGCCCAGATGTCCCGCTTGCATACGTTTGATCAGACGAAGCTGAACCCCTGGAAGTGCAAAGAGCACCTTCTCCTCAGGATCAAGCAGTTCACCCTGACTGGTAGAGAGCCCGTCTACGATCAGTTCGCTTCCCTCCTCAGCCTTTTTTCTGCGGTAGGAGAGGGAAGGGTCCTCCTTCTGGCGCGAAGTCGTATCTAGATGAACCCGCTCATTGGTCAGGCGCTTGACCCCCTGAAGCTCCTTCCGGAACTCCGCTAGCTGGCTCTTGTAATCGCTCTTATCAGACATGGTTATTAAGGGTAAACTAGCTCGCTGTTTCAGAATCGCTAATTATCAGGTCTCACATGAATTCAGATCAAGCTCCGATCACTGATCAGTTGCTAACCCTGCGCGATTATCTGCGCTGGACAATCAGCGAGATGCATCGTTCAGATGTCTATTTCGGTCATGGTCATATCAATGCCTGGGATGAAGCGCTGCAACTGGTATTTAATGCGGTGGATCTGCCCTGGGACAGCCCGCTTGAGTTGCTGGATGGTCGTTTGCTGCTGGATGAGAGGAAGAAGATCGAGTCTTATGTCCATCAGCGCTGTATCGAGCGTCGCCCCTTGCCCTATATTACCGGGGAAGCCTGGTTTATGGGTCTTCCGTTTAATGTCGATGAGCGGGTTCTGATACCACGCTCCCCGATCGCCCAGTTAATCGAAGAGGGGTTTCAACCCTGGCTTGGGGATCAGGATGTTGAACGGGTACTGGATCTGTGCACCGGCAGTGGCTGTATAGGGATCGCTTGTGCGATGGTGTTTGATCAGGCTGAGGTCGATCTGGTTGATTTATCACCGGACGCGGTTGATGTGGCGCTCGCCAATGTGAAACGCCATCAACTGGAGGACAGGGTCAGAGTTATTGAAAGTGATCTTTTCACGGCGCTTGATGGCGAAGTTTATGACCTGATTGTCACCAACCCCCCTTATGTAGATCAGGCTGATCTGGACGGGATGCCAGCAGAGTATCACCATGAACCGGAGATGGCTTTGGGTTCAGGGGATGATGGACTGGATATTACCCGTCAGATTCTGCGTGAAGCTGGACGTCACCTGAGTGAGCAGGGACTGCTGGTTGTTGAGGTGGGTAACTCTGAAGTGCACCTGATGGAGGCCTATCCGGAACTACCGTTGATCTGGGTAGAGCTGAGTGAGGGTGGAAACGGTGTCTTTGTCATTGATGCCCCGAGTTTAAGAGCGCACGCAGACAGTATTTAGTTTGGTCATATAACTGTAGGAACCATCTTCGCAGAAGGTGGTGACTCTTCGTCACGACCTATTCGAGATCGTTTCTGCATGAGGAAACCGTTTAGAAAATCTGGTGGTACGGGATCCATCATCAATCCCGACGCGCTAATGAAGTTTAAGTATAATGGGGCGATATCCCCGTTTTTAAGGAAAGAGTTTTAATGTCCGGAAATACCTACGGCAAACTGTTTACTGTCACTACCTTTGGTGAAAGTCATGGTCCAGCATTAGGCTGCATAGTTGACGGCTGTCCTCCGGGAATTGAGATCAGTGAAGCAGATCTGCAGCTGGATCTTGATCGCCGTAAGCCGGGTACCTCGCGTCACACAACTCAGCGCCGTGAACCTGATCAGGTCAGAATCCTTTCCGGCGTGTTTGAGGGGAAAACAACTGGAGCGCCGATAGGGATGTTGATTGAGAACACAGATCAGCGCTCTAAAGACTACTCCAATATCATGAATACCTTCCGTCCGGCACACGCGGATTACACTTATCACCATAAATATGGGATTCGTGACTATCGTGGTGGTGGCCGCTCCTCGGCGCGTGAAACCGCAATGCGCGTTGCAGCTGGAGCGTTAGCGAAAAAGGTACTGGCGCAGTTTGGTGTTCAGATCAGAGGCTATCTGTCACAACTCGGTCCTGTGTCGATCGATATGGAGCGTTTTGACTGGGGTCAGGTTGAGCAGAACCCGTTCTTTTCTCCCGATGCGCAGGCTGCAGAGGCGATGGCTGAGTATATGGATCTGCTACGCAAAGAGGGTAACTCGGTCGGCGCCCGTATCAGCGTAGTGGCTTCAGGTGTTCCAGTCGGCTTGGGTGAGCCGATCTTTGATCGACTGGATGCAGATCTTGCACACTCGCTGATGAGTATCAATGCCGTGAAGGGGGTTGAGATTGGTGATGGCTTTGCTGTTGTGTCTCAGAAGGGCACGGAGCATCGTGATGAACTGACACCGGAAGGCTTTCTGTCTAATCATGCGGGCGGTATTCTGGGTGGGATCTCGAGCGGTCAGGATGTGATTGCACATATCGCGCTGAAACCTACATCCAGCATGCGTCTGCCAGGTCGCAGTATTGATGTCGAGGGTAATCCGATTGAGGTGGTGACTAAAGGTCGTCATGATCCCTGTGTTGGAATTCGCGCGACGCCTATCGCGGAAGCTATGATGGCGCTGACTCTGGTTGATCATCTGCTGCGTCATCGCGCGCAGAATGCAGATGTGAAAGTCGATACTCCTGTTTTAGGGCAGCTCTAAAAGGATCGGCTCCTGCTGTACAGATACCTCGTGCAGGTGATTTGGGAACCATCCGCTCGCGGGTGGTGACCTGTCGGTTCGGGTCGCGACCTGCGAGATCACTGCCACAACGATTTCACAATCAATAGCCTCCGCTAGCGCTTTAAATTACAATAGCGCGTTTTGTGATTTTGGATATGTGGTCCATGCTCAAAACGCCCTATTACCTTATCGATAAAGCTGCACTTCTTCAGAATATGGAGAAGATCGCCTACGTTCGTGAACATTCCGGAGCTAAGGCGTTACTTGCGCTTAAGTGCTTTGCTACCTGGTCAGTCTTTGATCTGATGCAGGAGTATATGGATGGCACGACCTCATCCTCCCTCTACGAAGTGAAGCTTGGCCGTGAGAAGTTCAATGGCGAGACTCACGCCTATAGCGTTGCTTACGCGGATGATGAGATCGAAGAGGTTGTTCAGAACTGCGACAAAATCATTTTCAACACGATTAATCAGCTGGAGCGTTTCTCCGCTCAGAGCGCTGCGGTTGTTCGTGGTCTCCGGGTAAATCCTCAGGTCAGTACCTCTGAATTTATAATTGCAGACCCTGCGCGTCCCTACAGTCGCTTGGGGGAGTGGGATCCTGACAAGATTGAACAGGTTGTCGATAAAATCTCCGGTTTTATGTTCCACAACAACTGTGAGAATGCTGATTTTGATCGCTTTGCAGAGATGCTGGATCTGATCGAGCAGAAGTTTGGTCATCTGATCAAACAGATGAAGTGGGTCAGTCTCGGCGGTGGGATCCATTTTACCGGCGAAGGTTATCCAATTGACCGCTTCTGTGAGCGTCTGAAACGTTTTTCCGATAGCTATGGCGTGCAGGTATATCTGGAGCCGGGTGAGGCAGCAATCACCAGGAGTACAACGCTCGAGGTAACTGTTTTAGATACCCTGTTTAACGGCAAGCATCTGGCGATCGTCGACAGTTCAATTGAAGCGCATATGCTCGACCTGCTGATCTATCGGGAAACCGCCAAAATGTTACCTAATGAAGGTGAGTATCCCTACATGCTTTGCGGGAAGTCCTGCCTGGCGGGTGATATTTTCGGTGAATTCAATTTTGATCATGAACTTCAGCCGGGTGAGCGTCTCTCTATTCAGGATGCAGCTGGTTATACCATGGTTAAGAAAAACTGGTTTAACGGTGTGAAAATGCCATCAATTGCGGTCAAACAACTGGATGGCAGCATCGAGCTGGTACGTGAATTTGGTTACGACGATTTTGTGGGGAATTTGTCGTAGCAGAAATCAAAGGACACCATCTGCTGAGTAGATGGTGTCTACAGCTCTAGGCGCTGTTTTGTAGGAGCGATCTCGAAGAGGTCGTGGCCCGAAAACTATTTTTAATTGATAAGTGGATCTTTTCGATGAGAAAAAATGTACTGATTATCGGCGGCGGTGGTGTCGCCCAGGTGGTGGCGCATAAATGCGCCCAACACAATGACATTCTCGGTGATATCGCTATCGCTTCACGTACTAAATCGAAGTGTGATGCAATCATCGAGAGCGTCCGTGAAAAGGGGTCAATGAAGGTCGAAGGTTCGCTGACCGCTTACGCTCTGGATGCTATGAATGTTGAAGCGACCGCGAATTTGATTCGTGAAACAGGATCAGAGATTGTTCTTAATGTGGGATCTGCATTCGTCAATATGTCGGTGCTGGAAGCCTGTATCGAAACGGGCGCGGCCTATCTGGACACGGCGATACATGAAGATCCGCTAAAGATCTGCGAAAACCCGCCCTGGTACGGCAACTATGAGTGGCAGCGCCGTGACCGTTGTAAGGACAAGGGTATTACAGCGATCCTCGGATGTGGTTTTGATCCGGGTGTAGTTAACGCCTACGCTGCACTGGCGAAAAGTGAATACTTCGATTCTCTGGATTCAGTCGACATTATCGATATCAATGCCGGCGATCATGGGCACTGGTTTGCGACAAACTTCGATCCGGAGATCAATTTCCGCGAATTTACCGGTCGTGTTTACTCCTGGCAGAACAATCAGTGGCAGACTAACCAGATGTTTGAGGTTAGTCGTACCGATG
The DNA here is from genome assembly GCA_041562495.1 of Marinobacterium sp. GTDB lineage: Bacteria > Pseudomonadota > Gammaproteobacteria > Pseudomonadales > Balneatricaceae > Marinobacterium_E. Next base: position 6,398 of record JBFEXW010000099.1, read on the forward strand.
ATCTCCCGGTGGTTGGTGAACGTACCAGCTACATGACCGGCCATGATGAGATCCATTCACTGTCGGCAAACCTCGGCTGTCCGAATGTTCGCTTCTGGATGGGCTTTGGTGAGCGCTACATCACCGTATTCACTGTATTGAAAAATCTTGGTCTACTGTCGGAGCAGCCAATCAAAACGGCTGAAGGGCAGGATATCGTGCCCCTTAAAGTGGTTAAGGCCTGTCTGCCTGATCCTGCATCTCTGGCACCTAATTACACCGGTAAGACCTGCATTGGCGATATGGTGAAAGGCACCAAAGATGGTCAGCAGCGTGAAGTCTTTATCTACAACGTCGCAGATCATAAAGATGCGTTCAACGAAGTGGGTAGTCAGGGGATCTCCTATACTGCAGGCGTTCCACCGGTCGCTGCAGCGCTGCTGATCGCAACCGGGGAGTGGGACTGCAAAACGATGGTTAACGTTGAGGAACTGGATCCACGTCCATTCCTGAACCACCTGAACCATATGGGGCTGCCGACCTGGATTCGTGATGAACAGGGTGAGCGACCTCTCGACTTCTCCTGAATCAATACAGTAATAATGGGGTCTGCGGACCCCATTTTTGATTGAGCTAAAAAAGAGTTTATATGACAGATCTTCTCTGGTGGCAGTATGCGCTGATCTCATTAACTTTCGTCTGGAGTGGGTTTGTACGTACCGGTCTGGGCTTTGGTGGTGCAGTTCTTTCGCTGCCTTTTCTGCTGCTGATAATCGATGACCCACTGAT
>JBFEXW010000100.1:0-7072 GCA_041562495.1 Marinobacterium sp.
ATCCTGATTAACCAGATAGTCAGAGCTCTGTTCGCTATCGGAGTAACGGATTTGATTTTTGGAGGAGAGCGCTTCCTGAATGTTTTTAGCCAGATAATTCAGAACGATAACACCTCTGAGGGAGCCTGCATCGTTATAAACCGGTGAGGCGAACCTGATTATTGGCTTGTGAGGTGTTTCTATTCTGTTGTGTTCAACATTGAGGACTAAAGGCGAGGTATATATCTGACCTTTAGAGAGTTTTAACGTTTCCTGATAGTAGTCTCGATCATACGTATCCTGGAGATAGACTTCCGGTACCAGACTGCAATCTATACCGTTGTAGTTGATGCGTATGACCTCATTTCCGTAGATGTCGAGCAGGCGAATCTGGTCAAAGGCCTGGTAGGAGTCGCAGAAGGATTCAAATAGCTGTGAGGCTGTCCGGTAATTTTCGTTGTTCCTGCCGTTCAGCACATCAATGACAACGAGAGATTCAGCCAATACATTGGTGTCTGCCCGCCTTTCTGCCAACATGTTTTCAATCAGGGTTGCTGAGGTGGAGAGACTGACATTATGCTGAGTCTGGATCAGTTCCATACGGCTAGCTTCATGTTGCAGAAGCGGTGGCAGAACGACCACAGTTGCACCCAATAAGAAGATGACAAACCACTTTACCCAACTTTTTAAAAAGTCTGTTGTCGGCATAGTAAATTCCAATTACAAAGTGGCCTTTCTTAACACTCTAACAAAATAGGTTTGATGTTCATATGGATTAAAGAACCTGCGAATAGGTCCATGGCATCTCAGACTTACAGTCAGAATTCATCATCAAGGCGTGTTTTTGAAGGCCTTGCGGGCTAAGTCGAAAAAGCACAACGCAGAGGATGTTGGACTGTAAGCCCCAAAGCCCCAAAGCCCCAAAGCCCCAAGGGCATAAAGGCGCGGCCTGCAATGTGCATCTACTGCGTTACCCCTCTCGCTAAGGGCTACGGCCATTAGCGGCGAGCAGCGCCTTGTATCTACACATTTCAGGTCACGCTGAGATACTATGGACTTTTTCGCACTCTAAAACAGTTGGCGGTGGCGATCTGAGGACTATCGGATCCAGTCAACGACGCCGGCATTTTTACTTTCGATGAGAAAATCGATAAAGGTACGAATATTGATTGAGCTGTGCCGGCGCTGAGGGTAAACGGCGTAGATTCCGGCATCGAAGTTAGTGGAACCCGGCAGAACCTCTTCAAGGTCGCCACGATTGATCGCGTCCGCGACCATCCAGTCAGGCAGCAGGGCGATACCACTGCCTGCTACAGCCAGTTCGCGTATGATATCGCCATTATTGATTCTGATTCGGCTCGGTACTCTGTCCAGTGTGCGTCCGTTATAGCCTGTAAGTGGCCAGCGATCAGCAAAACGGGGAACTGTATCGACCAGACATTGATGATTAACCAGCTCTTCAGTGTTTTGAGGGCGATGGTGTTTAGTGAAATACTCAGTGCTGGCAACCAGTTTCAGACCGAAGCCAGTAAGTTTTCGAGCCTGAAGTTGAGAGTCATCGAGAATCCCCACTCTAATTGCCAGATCGTAGCCTTCGTTGATCAGGTCGACACGACGATCAAACACATCAAGCTCAACCTCTACTTGTGGGTAACGCTCCAGAAAGGCAGGCAGTATTGGCGTCAGAAAGTGGTAAGAGATAAATACCGGCGCGGTAATTCGCAGGCGGCCTGAAGGTGTCTGCGTATTTGCTCTGAAACTCTGCTCGAGTTGTGCAACCTGATTGGCAATATCCTGCATCTGGTAAAGATAGCGAGCACCCTCATGGGTTAGTGAGACGCGCCGGGTTGTGCGGTTCAGTAGTTGCAGACCACACCAGTCCTCAAGCTCCTTTATCTGCCGGCTTGCGGCTGCGACAGATATACCCAGCCGTTGGGCGGCGCTGGAAAAACTCTCTGTTTTCGCTATTTCACTAAATAGCTGTATCGCTCTGAGAAGATCCATATTATTGCAATTTGGTTAATAGTTAATTAACCAAATAACCTATTATCAAAATATTCGCAACTAACTAAGCTGAACTCAAATTAACCGAGGAGAAAAACAATGAATCGCTCAGCTTATGTATTTGAACCAGCGCAGGATATTGAACGTCTGAATGTATTAGGCACCGAAATTGATCTGTTACAGGATCAGGCTGATGGATTTGCCGTGTCTCTGCAGTCAGGCTCTGAGCAGATCGGTCCTCCACCGCACTCCCATGACTGGGATGAAGCCTTTTATGTGCTCGAAGGTCTGGTCAACTTCCACGCCGAGGGGAAGGATTATCTGCTGGGAAAAGGCGCTTATGTTCACATACCAGCGGGGATAGTACATGCGTTTGCCTTTGGTGAGGGTGGTGCCAAAATGCTGGAGATAACCGGAAATCGTAGCCACTCTAAAGAGCTGTTCCGGCAGTTGGATCAGGAGTGTCAGGAGTTACCACCGCAGATGAATCAGGTGTTACGTATCTTTGGTGAAAACCGGGTTGCGCTGCATATTTAATCGCGCGTAGAAGATCAAAAAGCCCTGCTCAGTTTTTGTCTGAGTCAGGGCTTTTTTCAGAGCGGTTAGAGACTGATATGTGTTGCCAGACCCTGCTCATCTGCCAGCTTGACCGCATCAGACGCGACTGCAAGATCCTGAAGCCCTACACCAGTACCATCAAATAGGGTGATCTCCTGATCACTGGTACGCCCCTGATGAACGCCGTTAATCACATCACCGATTGGGATAATGCTGCTCTGTTGGAGCAATTGCTGAGCAACAGCATGCTGGGTTTCGCCAATGGTAATTGATTGTGCGATCTCATCGGTAAACAGCGTTGCTGCAGCAACAAGAGCAGCGTCAACCTCCTGCTTGCCTTTGGTATCGGTGCCCATACAGGCGATATGCGTACCGGGTTTGATCCACTCTTTCATTAGCAGTGGTTCAAACGCTGAAGTGATCGTGATGATAACGTCAGCTTCGGCACAGAGCTGCTGCGGCGTTACCACCTCACAGGGAATACCAACCTCATCGCATACATCTGCGAGGCGAGACAGTTTATCCAGATTCTTATTCCACACCACGACCTTTTCAAAATCGCGCTGTTCAAGTGCAGCACGAAGCTGGTAGGTGGACTGATGTCCGGCTCCAACTATACCCAGAACCTTCGCATCCTTACGGGCAAGATGTGCAATTGAAACAGCAGATGCCGCCGCTGTTCTGACTGCTGTCAGGTAGTTACCACCAACCAGTGCTTTCAGTCGACCGGTATCCGGATCAAACAGAATGACTGTGGACTGGTGATTGGTCAGGTTGCGCTTTACATTGCCTGGCCAGTAACCCCCCGATTTAACACCGAGCGCGAGTCCTGCACGGTCAAAACCAGATTTAAATCCGTACAGAGCATCGGCATAGCCTATCGCTTCGCGTACAACCGGGAAGTTGTAAGCATCGCCGCGCGCCATTGCTCCGAACACGCTCTCAACAGATTTGAACGCTTCAGGGCGACCGACCAGCTGTTCACAAACTGATTCGGACAGAATCGCAACAGGGGAGCCAGTTGCTGCTTGAGTACCCATTAAATCTCTCCTTGAATAGTCGCCGATTACCGCGGATTAGGCAGTAACCGGCTATTGAATCAGTAAGCCTTGCCGCGTGCTGATACAGGCCAGAGTGTTTCCACTTTTCCGTTACGTACACCAACGTAGTAGTCGTGTACGTTACAGGTTGGATCGCAGTGACCCGGAACCAGCTTAAGCTTCTCGTTGACCTTGAGTGCGCCAGTCGGATCTGAGATCACACCATGCTCATCGGAGCATTTGATGTACTCAACATCGCCACGACCGAATACGTATGGCAGACCACTGTCTACAGACTGCGCCTTAAGACCGGCGTCGCAGATCGCCTTGTCAGCTTTGGCATGGCTCATGATTGAGGTCAGGATAAACAACGAGTTTTCAAACTCAGAGATCGGTTTGTCCTGCTCATCATGGATTGTCTGATAGTCAGCATCCATAAACGCATACGAACCACACTGCAGCTCGTTATAAACGCCTGAGTTACCTTCAAAGTAGTAGGAACCAGTACCGCCACCACCAACGATGTCGCACTCTAGGCCTTTCTCTTTCAGCATTTCCATAGAACGTGCAACCATTTCGACCGCGATATCGATCTTCGCTTTACGTTCGGTATAGCTCTGCAGGTGCTGCATTGCACCCTGATAGGCCTGAATGCCTGAGAACTTAAGATTGGGAGCCGCCTCGATAGCCAGCGCGATATCAACAACTGGCTGACCCGCCTCTACACCACAACGGCCAGCGCCACAGTCGATCTCAACCAGACATTCGATCTCTGTCCCATGTTTCTGAGCCGCAGCTGAAAGCTCTGCAACATTGTCGATGTCGTCAACACAGCAGAGAGTGCGAGCGCCCAGTTTAGGCAAACGTGCCATGCGGTCGATCTTCTGAGGATCACGTACCTGGTTGGAAACCAGAATGTCCTTGATACCACCACGGGCGAACACCTCAGCTTCAGAGACCTTCTGGCAGCAGACACCAACACTACCACCTAGCTCTTCCTGCAGCAGTGCGATATCAACCGATTTGTGCATCTTGCCATGGATGCGGTGACGCACGCCCATCTGCTTGGCAAACTCACCCATGGTGCGGATGTTTTTCTCCAGTGCATCCAGATCTACGACCAGACAGGGAGTCTGGATATCCGCTTCATCCATCCCGGGCAGTGCAGGAACATCGTAGCCAACTTCGAGTCCGTTCAGTTCATTTATTGAAGTCATTATATTTTTCCTTATAGGGGTAATTCTGTTAACTGTTCATCCAGGGAAGCTTGTCTAGATCGACATTGCCGCCTGTGATGATCACGCCCACGCGTTTGCCACGGAAGATCTCGGGATTTTTCAGGATGGTCGCGAGGGGCACAGCACTGCTCGGTTCCATGACGATCTTCATCCGTTTCCAGATCAGTTTCATCGCGTCAATGATCTCCTCTTCTGTTGCGGTGAGGATGTCAGTGACATGGTTGCTGACGAAGTGCCAGGTCAGCTCCTTCAACGGTACTTTCAGACCATCGGCGACTGTTTCCGGGGCATCATCCGCGATGATATGGCCGGCGTGTAATGAACGTGCGGCATCGTCGGCGTTCAGTGGTTCCGCTGCATAGATTTTAATCTGTGGTGCAATCGATGAAATAGTCAGGCAGGTGCCCGACACCATTCCGCCGCCACCGATCGGTGCAATAACGATATCCAGATCATCGACCTGTTCCAGTAACTCCTTGGAGCAGGTTGCCTGACCGGCAATAACGCGGGGATCGTTATAGGGGTGCACAAAATCAGCGCCAGACTCAGCAACCACCTCAGCAAAGGTGGCTTCGCGGGAACTGGTTGAAGGTTCGCACTCGACGATCTTTCCGCCATAGCCGATCACCGCATCTTTTTTCGCCTGTGGTGCGGTACGAGGCATTACAACAGTCACCGGAATACCGCGCTGGCCCGCTGCGTAAGAGAGAGACAGGGCGTGGTTGCCTGATGAGTGAGTTGCTACGCCTGCAGCAAGCTGCTCTTCAGTCAGACCGAATACGGCGTTGGATGCACCGCGTACTTTAAAGGCGCCAGCCTTCTGAAAGTTTTCACACTTAAAGAACAGCTCGGCACCGGTGAGTTCATTCAGAAAACGTGAAGTAAGCACCGGTGTTTTATGGATGTAAGGTTTGATACGTTCGTGTGCAACCAGTACATCATCATACGTAGGTATCTGCATCTTTATACCGCCTGTTTAATCGGTTCTACTGACTGTTTGGCTGTTGCTGTTGCACGGAAATACTCCTGTGCTGCTTTTACACCCGAACCCAGTTCGATCGGGTAGTTAAGATCAGCCATTGCCATTTCGATGGTCGCCAGACCTGACAGCACCATTACGTCAGTGAGAGAGCCGAGGTGACCGATACGGAATGCACGGGTGTTCATTTCGCCCAGACCGATACCGAAGGAAACACCATAAGTGTTAAATGCGTGATCAGTCAGTTCGTTACTGTCAAACCCTTCAGGTACGTAGATTGCGCTGACGGTATCGGAATAGAGATCCGGCGACTTCGCGCAGAGTTTAAGACCCCAGGCATCGACCGCTTTACGTACGCCTTCAGCCAGACGGTAGTGACGGGCATAAACATTATCCAGCCCCTCTTCGAGCAGCATTTTCAGACTTTCACGCATACCGTAGATCAGCTGCAGCGGTGGCGTGTAGGGGAAGCCGCCATTGGCGTTGGCCGCCATCATATCTCTGAAGTCAAAGAAGGTTCTTGGCAGTGTCGCAGTTTCCATGGCAGCCAGCGCTTTCTGGCTGACACCAAGAATCGCCATACCAGTCGCCAGCATGAATCCTTTCTGTGAACCGGATACAGCGATATCCACACCCCAGTCATCCATATGAAAAGGCATAGAGGCGAGTGAACTTACGCAATCGACATAGAGCATGGCAGGGTGGTTCGCTGCATTGATCGCTTTGCGTACACCGGCGATATCGCTCTTAACACCGGTCGCTGTTTCATTATGAGTGACCAGCACCGCTTTGATAGCTTGATCAGTATCCGCTTTCAGCGCCTGTTCAAACTGGTCCACTGGTGCACCAGTGCCCCATTCGCACTCGATGATCTGAACATCGAGATTATGGCGCTGACACAGATCGATCCAACGATGCGAAAACATCCCGTAGCGGGCAACAAGCACCTTGTCACCGGGTGACAGAGTGTTACAAATTGCGGCTTCCCAGCCACCTGTTCCGCTTGATGGGAAGGTGATCACCTTGCCGGTTTCAGTCCCGAAAATACGCTTACAGTCTTCCAGTACAGGGCCGAATGTATCGATAAAATCGGGCCCTCGATGATCCTGGGTCTGGATATGCATCGCGTTGCGTAGCCGGTCCGGGATATTGGTTGGCCCGGGGATGAACACGGGGTTTTGATTTGTCATTTATTGTTCCCTCTAAGGTTGGTTAAAAGTATTGGTTCTAATACTAAAGTCTGAGTATACCCTAGGGGGATTTACGGGAAGCCG
>JBFEXW010000101.1:0-7044 GCA_041562495.1 Marinobacterium sp.
GGGCGATTGCATCGATCATCACCATTGCCGGGAGCTCTCCGCCACTGAGCACAAAATCCCCCAGTGACCACTCCTCATCAATCTCAGTCTCCAGAAGGCGCTCATCGACCCCTTCATAGCGACCACAGACCAATATGATTCGCTCTTCGCCTGCCAGCCGATTTACACCGGGCTGATCCAATCTTTTTCCCTGCGGAGAGAGATAGATCACTCGGGCATCACCGCCAGCCGCAGCTTTCGCCGCATCGATTGCATCTTTCAAAGGCTGGACCTTCATCAGCATCCCAGGACCACCACCAAAAGGCCGGTCATCCACGGTACGATGCTTATCCAGAGTGAAATCCCTAGGATTCCAGCTCTCGACTTCGATCAAGCCCCGTTTAACTGCTCTGCCGATTACGCCGTAAGCGGTAACCGCCGACAGCATCTCCGGAAACAGAGATACAACCCCAAACCACACCACTCAGAACTCAGGGTCCCAATCGACCCTCAGGATTCCAGCGTCTAAATCAATCTTCTTAACCACCTGCTCAGGCACGTAGGGGATCAATCGGGTTTGACGATCGATACTCTCTGCATTGCCTTTAACCACCAGAACATCATTTGCTCCGGTTTCTACCAGATGATCCACCAGCCCCAGCAATTCGCCGGATTCGGTATAAACTTTTAGGTTCTCTAACTGGCTCCAGTAATAATCACCCTCGCCCAGTGTCGGCAGTACCGACTTGGGAGCAGCTATCTCAGACTCACAAAGTAATCTGGCAGCTTCAGGTGTATCTATCCGGTCCAGCTTTGCTATCAGACCCTTCCCCTGCTTCTTGACGCTGTTAACCTTAATCGGTTGCCAGACACCATTCTGCTTAACCAGCCAGGGGCGATAACTCTGGATGTTCTCCATCGGTTCTGTATATGAGTAGACCTTAATCCACCCCTGCACACCGAATGGTGAGTTAAAACGACCGAGGGTCACCAGATCCTCTTCATTAAACTCTGACATCAGCTATCGGGCCTTAGAACCTTACTGTGCTTTACGTGCTTCTTTTACCAGTGTGCTAACACGGTCGCTCAGCTGAGCACCCTTGCTAACCCAGTAATCAACACGTTCCAGATCTAGGCGCAGACGCTCTTCCTGGCCACGTGCAACAGGGTTAAAGAAACCAACCCGCTCGATAAAGCGGCTGTCACGCGCAAAGCGCGAATCTGCAACTGTGATATGGTAAAACGGCTTCTTCTTAGCGCCGCCACGAGACAAACGAATAGTGACCATGTATGGACCCCTTTACTTCGCGGGATGGGTTTTGAGATCGCCCATCATTGTAGTTTCTCTCCATTTCCCGGCGTCGAATTAACCGAAGCCCAGACATGAAGAGGCCAAAATAAATAGGGCGGAGATTCTACGTGAATCTACCGCCCGATAAAAGTTTTTTGTTTGGTTTTTAATCAGCGCCGCTTACATTCGCGGAAAACCGCCGGGACCGCCACCCATTCCCGGCGGCATCATACCTTTCATACCACGCGCAAGCTTTGCCATTCCCGACTTGGAGCCAAACTTTTTCATCATCTTCGCCATCTGCTTATGCTGCTTCAGCAGGCGGTTGATATCCTGAATACTGGTACCGGAACCCGCCGCGATACGACGCTTACGTGAGCCCGCGATAATATCCGGGTTACGGCGCTCTTTGGGTGTCATTGAGCTGATGATCACCGCAAACTGCTGCATCCCCTTTTCAGCCTGAGCCGACTGTGCCGCCTGAGCAAGCTGTCCCATACCCGGCAGCTTCTCCATCATCGACATCATGCCGCCCATATTATTCATCTGCTGGATCTGCTCGCGGAAGTCCTCAAGGTCAAAGCCTTTACCCTTGGTGACCTTCTTCGCCAGCTTTTCTGCTTTGCTCTTATCGATCTTGCGCTCAGCTTCCTCAATCAGCGAGAGCACATCACCCATACCGAGAATACGCGAAGCAACACGATCAGGATGGAAAGGCTCAAGCGCATCGCTCTTTTCACCGACACCGAGGAACTTGATCGGTTTACCTGTGATATGGCGCACAGACAGCGCAGCACCACCTCGGGCATCACCATCCGTCTTGGTCAGGATAACACCGGTCAGCGGCAGCACTTCGTTAAATGCTTTCGCGGTATTCGCCGCGTCCTGACCGGTCATGGAGTCGACAACAAAGAGGGTTTCAACCGGCTTAACCGCATCATTCAGATGCTTGATCTCAGCCATCATCTCTTCATCGACCGCAAGACGACCGGCGGTATCAAGAATCACCACATCATGATGCTGAACGCGCGCATGCGCGATCGCAGCGTTAGCGATATCAACCGGCTTCTGGTCGGCACTGGAGGGGAAGAAATCAACCTGCACTTCACCCGCAAGCATTTCCAACTGTCGGATCGCCGCAGGACGGTATACGTCTGCCGAGACCACCAGTACTTTCTTTTTCTTGCGCTCTTTCAGGAAGCGCGCCAACTTACCAACTGAAGTGGTTTTACCCGCACCCTGAAGACCCGCCATCATCACCACAGCGGGTGGCTGAGCGGCCAGATCAAGCTCGGCATTCGCCTCGCCCATCACCTTGACCAGCTCTTCATTTACGATCTTAACGAAAACCTGTCCTGGACTCAGGCTACGTGCAACCTCCTGACCAACAGCTCGCTCTTTCACTGCACCAACAAAGGCTTTGACAACTGGTAGCGCGACGTCGGCTTCCAACAGCGCCATGCGGACCTCTCTCAGAGTGTCCTTGATGTTGTCCTCTGTCAGTTTCGCCTGCCCGGTAACCGAGCGGAGCGTATTCGTTAGTCGTTCCGTAAGATTTGCAAACATAAGTTCCTCAACACGAGCCTCCCAGATCCCTGGGCATTTACAGCTATAATCGGCCTAGTATACCGCAGCGAAGGGACTGCATTCATCCCCGTATATTTAACCGTCGCGCTATTTATGCCAAACTTTACTGATTAACCACCTTAAGTCTTTAGGTTTTCGGAGATTTGGATGCCCACTCTGCTCGCTAGTATCTCTGTCTTTCTATATCTGCTTGCCACTTACTGGCAGTGGCAGCGCCTGAGCCAGAACCAGACCCAACTACGCGGACGGATCATTATCGCGGGCTCCCTCGCCTGGCTTGGACACAGCCTGACAACGATCCAACTACTGATTACCGATCAGGGAATGAACCTGTCACTGTTTAATGCCGGCTCACTGATCGCTGCTACGGTTACGCTGATTCTGCTGTTCAGCAGTCTGCGACAGAAGCTCGACAACCTGTTTATCGGCGTCTTTCCAATTGCGGCTATCTCTTTGTCAGCGGCGGCTTTTCTGCCAACTATCTACGACCCCCACCCCTACTCTGGCGGCGTAATTTCCCATATTCTCCTATCGCTGGTGTCTTATAGCGTTCTGACACTCGCTGCACTACAGGCGATCCTGCTTGCGATGCAGGAGAAAGCTCTGAAACAGCATCATACCCGCGGTCTGCTGAGCACACTGCCGCCGCTGCAGGTTATGGAGCGACTACTGTTCGACATGATCCTATCAGGCTTTTTACTTCTGACTATGGCGCTCATCACAGGCTTCATCTTTACCGAAGATCTCTTTGCACAACATCTTATGCACAAGACCCTGTTATCCATCAGCTCCTGGTTCGTTTTTGCCATTCTGCTCAGCGGCCGCTGGTTGCTGGGCTGGAGAAGCCGTACTGCATTACGCTGGATGCTGGCGGGATTTATCCTGCTGATGCTGGCGTTCTTCGGCTCTAAAGCGGTCCTTGAGTTGGTTCTGAACACCTAAAAGTCGATTCAGTGAGGCTTGACAGGGTAGAGCTCTGTCCAGACAATGGCTTTCCATTCCTAAAACAGGTTTACTACATTGGAAGACGCGTCGATAAGCTCGCTCTCGATCCTTCTTGTTATATTGATCCTCTGCTCTGCTTTCTTTTCCAGTTCGGAAACCGGGATGATGTCCCTCAACCGGTATCGCCTGAAGCATCTGGCAAAAAACAACCATCTCGGAGCACGTAAAGCCAGCCGCCTTCTTGACCGACCTGACCGACTGATCGGCCTGATTCTGATCGGCAATAACTTCGTAAATATTCTGGCATCTGCTATCGCAACGGTTATTGCCGTACGCCTCTGGGGTGATGCCGGTATCGCGATCGCAACGGCCGTTCTGACACTGGTCATTCTCATCTTCGCGGAAGTCACACCCAAGACGCTGGCCGCTATGCACCCGGAACGGATCGCATTTCCGGCATCAATGATCCTCACTCCGATGCTCAAGGTCTTTTACCCTCTGGTATTTGCCGTCAACATGATCACCAATGGTATTTTACGTCTGTTCGGCGTCACCCCTTCAGACGATAACACCGACCACCTCAGCACTGAAGAACTGAGAACCATCGTGAATGAAGCCGGAGCACTGATCACACAGCGGAACCAATCAATGCTCCTCGGTGTACTTGAACTCAGCGATGTCACGGTGAATGACATTATGATTCCGCGAAATGAGGTAGAGGGAATTGATCTTGAACAGGATATGGATCTCATTCTTGAGCAGTTATCCCACACTAAGCACACCCGCCTGCCTGTATATGAGAGTGATATAAACCAGATCGTTGGGGTTCTGCATATGCGCAACCTCGCTCAACTTATCCAGTCGGGTAAAGTTTCCAAACCTGCAATTATGGCCGTGGTGCACGAACCCTACTTCGTTCCCGAAAGCACACCGCTGCAGACCCAGCTGCTGAACTTCCAAAAACACTCCAGACGCATAGGAATCGTTGTCGATGAGTATGGCGATGTTGAGGGGATTGTGACGCTGGAAGATATTCTGGAGGAGATTGTCGGCGAACTCTCCGCTGAGCAGGCTCACTCCAATCAGGATATACACCCCCAGGATGATGGCAGTTACTTTATCGATGGTCAGGCTTATGTTCGTGAGATTAATAAATCACTGAACTGGGAACTGCCTACCAACGGGCCCAAAACACTCAGTGGACTGATTATTGAGATGCTGGAATCTCTGCCCGATGCCAATGTCTGTCTGGATATTCATGATTACCGGATGGAAACACTACAGATCAGCGACAACCTGATAAAAACAGTAAAGGTCATCAAACTCCAGCACACTAGAGGGGAGGATTAGCTTCCTCCTCTCGCTGACGAATCAACCTCCAGACCTCGCGCTTCTGATCGTCCGTCAGAGCACCCCATTCAGAGATCTCACGCCCGGTTCGCATACAGGCGACACAAAGCCCTGAGTCATCCAGAAAACATACGTTTACACAGGGACTGGGGACGGGCTTAGGCTGATTCATTCTGCCTCTCAGGTCTGGGGCGAGTCGGTATCCTAGCATCCAAACACAGATTCAGAAACTCAGCGATCACCCAAGCGGTAAGCCCCCAGATCTCATACTCCTGATAGCGCCAGGATGGCACATAGCGAGTTCTGCCAGTCCGGGTCACAAAATCGTTCATCCTGAGATTATCTTTATCCATCAGATAACTCAGTGGGGCTTTAAATATGGACTGAATTTCATGTGGGTTAGGGCGCAATGCAATCTGATCAGGGACAATGCCTACAAACGGAGTTACTGACAGATTATGCAGCGACAGGATCTGACTCAAAGAACCGAGGATACGCACATCCTCCGGATTAATACCAATCTCCTCCTGAGCTTCCCGCAGTGCAGTATTCAATACACTGACATCCTCCGGATCCCGCTTTCCGCCGGGAAAGGCGACCTCACCGGCATGACTGGACAGCTTTTGTGCACGCTCAGTCAGAATTACCTGCGGTTCTGGCTGATCAGTCAGTAACATAATCACACCCGCCTCACGCTCAGGCGCTATCGACTGAGACAGCGTCCAGGGCACATAATCTTTTAGACGGGATTCAAACTGATCAATCATCTTTTCATTGTACACACATATCAGACTTTTCGCGTAGAGCCATTGCCGCTTGTTCTATTCCATCAACGACACCTACAATAGACACCGATTAAGGAGAGCCCAATGAAATTTTGTAGTGAATGCGGCAGTTCAGTAGAGGTAAAGATCCCGCTGGGAGACAACCTGCCCCGACACGTGTGTCCAAGCTGCGACACCATTCACTACTCCAACCCAAGAATTATTGCCGGCTGCCTGCCCATCTATCGGGATCAGTTACTCCTTTGTCGCCGCAGTATAGAACCAAGGTTTGGTTACTGGACCTTGCCAGCCGGTTTTCTTGAGAATGGCGAAACAACCGAGCAGGGTGCTCTAAGAGAAACCTGGGAGGAAGCGCATGCTGAGGTCGAGATCATCTCTATGTATACCTACACCTCCATCGTGCATGTGAATCAAGTACAGGTGTTTTACCTTGCTCACCTGAATAAACCCGAATTCGAACCCACCAGCGAATCATCCGAGGTCAGGCTGTTTACTGAAGCGGAGATTCCCTGGGACGAGATCGCCTTTCCAACCGTCGAGACCGCGCTAAAGCAGTTCTTTAAAGATCGACAGGCTGGCGGACACTACCCCCTCTACCGCTGCTCCTTAGATCGTAATGCAGCTCAAACCAACAGCATCATCCCTCAGGGGGTCTCGCAACTATGACAGCAACTATGAAAGCCAGCAAAGCCGCCAAAGCGTTTCAGCGAAAACTCCTTATTGCCTGGCTGATTGATCAGCACCCGGGGAACCTGAGTCATCTGCAGGCGATTACCGCGATGCCTCGTCGCACGCTACAAGACTGCATCAAGGACCTTGATGATATCGGTATCACCTGCAGTTTCATTCAGCAGGAGGGCGCTCCCAATAATCAGGGCGAGTTCAAAATTGACAACTGGGGACCTATAGAGCTGAAGTGGATCAACGGGCATATTGAACAGATTGCTCAGTCACTGGAGATCGATCTCTCCCTGCCTGATAGCTGATTAGAACAGTTCAACATTGACCAGCCTTGTCAGATCAAACGCCACCTCCTCATAAGGGTGCGCCTGTTTCAGCGCGGCAACGACCGCTTTAACGCTGGATTCCGGGCAAAGTGTCTCCACC
>JBFEXW010000102.1:0-7010 GCA_041562495.1 Marinobacterium sp.
ATGCTAACTACTGAAAGCTCTGACGCGATGAAAGCTAAGGGTAAAGCCGCCGGCGCGACAGGCTGGTTGGTAAAGCCTTTTAATCCGGAAAAGCTGATCAGCACTATTAAGCGGGTAGTCCGTTAGGGGATAAGATGAGCGTTGATCTCTCCCAGTTCGTAGCTGCCTTTTTAGAGGAAAGTTACGAAGGCCTTGAAGTGATGGAATCCAATCTGCTGAATCTTGATGAAGCGGATGACGAGACTATCAATACAATTTTCCGCGCTGCTCATTCGATAAAAGGCGGTGCCGGTACCTTTGGTCTTGATGAGGTTGCCAACTTTACTCATGTTGTTGAGACGCTGCTGGATGCTTTCCGTAGCGGAAGTATGGCGATCACTCCGGATCTGGTTAACCTGCTGCTGGAATCGGTTGACTGTATACGTGCACTGCTCGTGGCTTCTCAGGGTGGCGGTGCAGCGGATCAGGAGGTGATCGATTCGGTATATATGCGTGTCCAGATGGCGTTGGATGGTGACTCGTCTGATGCATCAGTTACCGATCAAGCGGATAGCCTAACAGGTGCACCCTCTACAGATATTCAGAAACGGCTGTTGATTCAGTTTACGCCGCACAGTGATCTGCTGATCAACGGACACCGTCCCGAAGCGATGTTCGAAGCGCTCGGTGAGCTGGGACAGCTTCAAGTTGTTCTAACCTCGATGCAACTGCCTGGACTAGCAGAGCTTAATCCCGAAGAGTGCTATCTCAGTTGGGAACTGACTCTCGCAACAGATCATGCTGTTGAAGAGGTTGAAGAGATCTTTGAATGGGTGCTGGATGATTGTGATCTGGCGATCAAAGAAGTTGAAGCTGACGCCGCCAGTAGCGGGAGTGCTGAGTCTCGCTGGACGATCTCATTACAGCCTGAAACCAGTCTGTTACAGAGCGGTAATGATCCTTTCTTTATTCTGGAAGCACTGGAACAGCTTGGGGAAACTCAGATCAACGCTGATTTTTCTAAGGTTCCATCGTTAAGTTCGCTTGATCCTGAGCAGCTTTTTATCTCATGGGATGCTGAACTTAAAAGTGATTGCGATCGATCTGAGATTGCCGAGCTGTTTGAATGGATTGAGGACGAGGCTAAGGTCAGTATCGCACCGGCTCAAGGCGGCAGTGCTTCTGTTGTTGAACAGGCTCCGGTATTGAAGGCTGAGCAGTCGGCTCCGGCTGCTCAGATAACAGCTCAGCCGACAGCACCGGTGCAAGCTAAGGCAAAAGCTGCTGGTGCTGCAGCCGGGCGTAGCAAATCGAACAATATGGAAAACGCCTCTATTCGAGTTGAGACCAACAAGATAGATACGCTGATCAACCGTGTCGGAGAGTTGGTCATTACTCAGGCGATGCTGGGGCAGATCGGCGAAGAGCTGTCTGAAAACGAGGCGGTTGGTGTACTGGCGGAGCGTCTGCAGGATGGTCTGACACAGCTTGAGCGGAATACACGCGACCTGCAGCAGGATGTAATGCGTGTCCGCATGCAGCCGATCAGTTTCGTATTTAACCGTTTCCCGCGTTTGGTCCACGATGTGAGTTCCAAACTCGGTAAAAAGGTAGAACTGCTGTTAAGCGGTGAGCAGACCGAAGTTGATAAGACCGTGATGGAAAAAATTGGCGATCCGATGGTGCATCTGGTTCGCAACTCACTTGATCATGGTCTGGAGACGCCTGATGAACGTATAGCAGCCGGTAAATCGGCCTCAGGTACACTCACGCTGAAGGCCTATCACCAGAGTGGTAACGTAATCATTGAGATCACCGATGATGGCCGTGGACTGAATACCGAAAAAATTCGCTCTAAAGCGCTTGAAAATGGACTGATTACCGAAGATCAGGTTCTTAGTGATGACGAGATTCATGAACTGATCTTTAAACCCGGTTTCTCAACCGCTGATCAGGTGAGTGATCTTTCGGGGCGCGGTGTTGGTATGGATGTCGTACGGCGTAATATCGAATCGCTGGGCGGCAATGTCAGTCTTCAGTCCAAAGCGGGAGAGGGTTCGACCTTCACTGTCGCTCTTCCGTTGACGCTGGCCATTATGGATGGTCAGTTGGTTAAGCTGGCAGGCGATACCTACATCATTCCGCTGACATCAATCATTGAAACGATTCAGTCAGATCACAAATCACTTAGCAGCATCGCCGGAGAGAGTCGTCTGCTGCATTATCGAGAGGAATATATCCCGCTAATTGACATGAACGAGATGTTCAAGCTCCCAATAGAAGAGGTCGAGTCTGACATACCGAACCTGCTTGCGATTGTCGAGAATGGTGTTGGTAAGCTGGCGCTGAAGGTCGACGAACTTTTGGGGCAGCAGCAGGTAGTAATCAAATCTCTGGAGGTCAACTTTAAACGGGTTGATGGTTTGGCGGGGGCTACGATTCTGGGTAATGGCGGGGTGGCATTGATTCTGGATGTTGCCGGTATAGACAAGTTGAGTCACAAAATGAGAGCAACGGATAAAACTGACGGATTCGCGCAGTTGGCAGGAGGACGGGCATGAATGCCGAAGTGGACAAAAAAGAAGCCAATCACGGTCTTGCCTCAAGTGGGCAGCGCCAGTATCTGAGCTTTCTACTTGATGAAGAAGAGTATGGTGTTGATATCCTGAGAGTTCAGGAGTTACGGGGCTGGACTCCGGTCACTCGCATGCCGGATATGCCTGATTATATGCAGGGCGTACTCAACCTCCGTGGTGCAATTATTCCAGTTGTGGATCTGCGCCGTCGTTTCGGTCTGAAGCCAATTGAGTATGGCCCGACTACGGTGGTAATCGTCGTAAAAGTCGACAGTGGTCGTACTGAACGTATTATGGGTATTATTGTTGATGCGGTTTCAGAGACCTACACCCTTGATCTGGAACAGATTCAACCGGCTCCTAAAGTTGGGAGCGTAATCAACTCTGATTTTATTACGGGTCTGGTAGCCGAGAATGGTCGCATGATCGTGTTGCTGGATATTGACGCATTGATGAACTCTGATGAGATGGCGATTGAGCTGGACACAGAGTCTGTTACTGAGCTCTAAGGCTAAGGATTACTTCTATGAAGATTAACGAACCAGTAACCGACCGCGAGGTTAAGCTCCGCGAAAGACAGGAGCTTGTCACCAAGACTGACCTCAAGGGTATTATCACTTATACCAACCCTGACTTTGTTGAGGTCAGTGGTTTCAGTGAAGCTGAGTTGATGGGTAAGAACCACAACGTGGTGCGCCACCCTGATATGCCAGTCGAAGCCTTCAAAGACCTTTGGGATACACTGAAGCTGGGCCGTCCCTGGAACAAACTGGTAAAAAACCGCTGTAAAAATGGTGATTTTTACTGGGTTAAAGCGAATGTTACTCCGGTGTTCCGTAATGGTGAGATCGTTGAGTATATGTCGGTGCGTACCCGTCCAGGTCAGGATGAGATTGATGCTGCTACAAAACTCTACTCTCAACTGAAACGCAAAGAGGTGACGCTACCTGCTGCATCTTCTGTTATTTCATCTAACCTGGCAGCCAAGTTTAATAAGCCGATCGTAGTGGGCGCAGGTGCTGCCATCGCTATCGACGGCGTGCTGGCGGCCGCTGGCGCTCCAGAGTGGAGTCTGGCAGTGGGGCCTGTTGTCGGTTTTGTCACCCTGATACTGGGCGTTCAGCGCATAGTTTCTCAGGAGATTGTCAAACCGCTGAAAGTCGCTCGCGAAAATATGCTCGATGTTTCTCAGGGCAAATACCTCGAGCCTATTCCGGTAGATGAATCTGGTGAACTGGGTGAAGTGCATCGCTCGATTAAGATGCTCGCCGTTAAACTCGGCTTTGAGGTTAACGACGCTAAAGAGCAGAACCGCCGTGCACAGCGCATCAAGGTTGCGCTGGATAATGTCAGCTCAAACGTAATGATGGCAGATCCTGATGGCGTCATTATTTATTGTAACGAAGCTGTTCTCAATATGATGCGCCACGCTCAGTCCGATATCCGAGCTCAGTTGCCTAATTTCGATGCTGAAAAGATTGTCGGTTCAAATTTTGACATCTTCCATAAGAGCCCTGAGCACCAGCGCCGTCTGCTGGAAGCGCTGAAAGATACCTATCAGAGTCGTATTCGAGTGGGCGTTCGTTCGTTCGACCTGACCGCTAACCCTGTGATTGATGATGATGGTCGTCGACTGGGTACGGTTGTTGAATGGTTGGATGTTACTGATCAGCTGATCGCTGAAACCCAGATTGAAGGGCTGATACAGGGCGCGTCTCAGGGTGAACTTGATGGTCGTCTGGATACCGCAATCTACTCGGGCTTTATGCAGAATATTGCATCAGGCGTTAACCAGATGCTTGACGCAGTGGTGAATCCGGTACGTGAAGTTAAACGCGTGTTGGAGGCACTGTCTCGTGGTGATCTGACAGAGACGATGAGTGGTAACTTCCATGGGGAGTTTGCTGAGCTTAACGATGCGTTGAACTCATCAATTGAAAATCTGAACAACATGGTTACCGAGATCCGCGCTGCATCGATCTCAATAGCAACCGGAGCTTCAGAGATCTCCAGTGGTAACACGACGTTGAGCCAGCGTACCGAAGCTCAGGCAGCGGGTCTGGAAGAGACTGCTGCAAGTATGGAAGAGATGACCAGTACCGTTAAGCAGAACGCAGATAACTCGGATGAGGCGCGTAAGCTTGCGTCTAATGCGCGTGAGCTTGCTGAGCGTGGTGGTCAGATTTCCAATCAGGTTGTCTCTTCGATGGGTGATATCTCCAACAGCTCTAGCAAAATTGCTGAGATCATCGGTGTTATTGATGAGATCGCGTTCCAGACCAACCTGCTGGCTCTGAACGCTGCAGTAGAGGCAGCGCGTGCGGGGGAACAGGGGCGTGGCTTCGCCGTTGTAGCGTCTGAAGTACGTAGTCTGGCACAGCGCAGTGCAAGTGCGGCGAAAGAGATCAAAGATCTGATCAACGACAGTGTTGCCAAGGTTGAAGATGGTAGTCGCTATGTTGACGAGTCTGGAAAAGCGCTGACCGAAATCATGGATGCGATCAACCGTGTGTCGACCATCATCGCTGAGATAGCAAGCGCAGGGCGTGAGCAGGCGATCGGTATCGAGCAGGTTAACACTGCCGTTACGCAGATGGATGAGGGTACCCAGCAGAATGCGGCATTGGTGGATGAAGTGGCTGCTGCCTCAGCATCACTGGAAGATCAGGCTGCGACTCTGCAGGATCTGGTGAACCGCTTCAGGGTATCTGACTCTGGAATGGTTGGAATCGGACAGCCTGCTTCAGGCTCACCTAAAAGCCGTATGGCGGCAATGGTAGCTCATACCGCTCCACAGCCTGTTACTGCTCCCAGAGTACCAGGGGCCAAATCTAAAGCAGCATCTGAAGCGAAGCGTGCTTCTAAAACGCTGAAACTTGAAACGCCGGATTCCGGCGCCGATGAGTGGGAAGAGTTTTAACTCTTCCCGGACTCGGGTCTCTAAGAGAGCGTTGAATGAGCGATGTTGAATATATTCGGTCTGCTGACGACGATGATGAAGCAGTCAAACCGAAGATGGGTGAGCGGCGCGAGTTCCAGTTTACCCCCAGCCATTATCGTCGTATTCAGGAGGCGCTCTATGATCATGCCGGGATCGTATTAGGCAATCAGAAGCAGAATCTGGCCTACAGCCGAATTGTCAGACGCTTACGCGATCTGGGGTTAGAGAGTTTTGATGCGTATTTTGATTACGTGAATCGTCACCCGAGCGAATTCCCGAACTTTATCAATGCGCTGACAACAAATCTGACCTCGTTTTTCCGTGAGAAACACCATTTTGATTTTATCCGACGTGTATTGATCCCAAACAAACGCGCGGCGGAAGATAAGCGCATAATGGTGTGGTCTGCGGGTTGTTCCGAAGGACACGAACCTTATTCACTGGCAATGACCTTTAAAGAGGAGATATCTGACTTCCTGACCTGGAATATTCGGATTCTGGCGACCGATATTGACTCAGACATACTTCAGACCGCCAGATATGGTGAATATATGGCTGAACGGGTTGCCAAGTTGCCCAAGGACCAGATTCATCGCTGGTTCTATCGCGGCACTGGCTCCAGGGCGGGTAAGGTGAAGATTAAAGCGGAACTGAAGGAGTTTATTCAGTTTCGACAGGTCAATCTGATAGCGACTTGGCCAATTAAAACACCGCTGGATATGGTTTTTTATCGAAATGTGATGATCTATTTCGATACCCAGACTCAGAAGCGCCTGCTAGACCGTATGGCAGAAAAGGTTAAGCCGGGTGGTTATCTGTTCATCGGTCACTCTGAGACGATACCCAGTGATATGAAAGCGTTTAAGCTTGTAGGACAGACCATCTATCAGCGTGTGTGAAAGTTAATTCGCATCTTGATGCGACCAGTAGTATTTGAGGTGAATAGATGGCATTAGCTAAGGTGCTAATAGTCGACGACTCCCAGGTTGTTCGTTCTGTATTGCGAGAGATCTTGTCGACTGATCCAGATGTAGAAGTTGTCGGTGATGCTGCAGATCCATACGAAGCTCGTGAGAAAATCAAACAGCTGAAACCCAACGTCCTGACGCTGGATGTGGAGATGCCGCGCATGGATGGCATCACCTTTTTGCGAAATCTGATGCGATTAAACCCCATGCCTGTCGTGATGCTGTCATCTCTGACAGGCGAGGGTGCAGAGACTACCCTTAAAGCGCTTGAGGTTGGTGCTGTTGACTACATGCCTAAGCCTACCGCACAGGATAGCGCTGCGGCATTGGATGAGTTCCAGCGGGAAGTGATTTACAAGATCAAATCTGCTGCCGCCTCAGCATCAAAGATCAAACATCTGTCACGTATTAAATCTGCTAGTGCAACCCCTCGTCCACCGTCATCTATCGCGAGTCAGAGCAATCTGATCTGGGATAAAACCTCGATTATCGCAATAGGTTCATCAACGGGTGGTACAGAAGCGTTGAAAGATGTTCTGGTAACGC
>JBFEXW010000103.1:0-6964 GCA_041562495.1 Marinobacterium sp.
CGATCCAGACCAGCTGCACTCAGCGCTGCGCCACGAAACAGGTTACCACCACCGATCACCATACCAACCTGCACACCGATACCGACTAACTGGCCGATTTCAAGTGCCATACGATGAAGAACCTTGGGGTCTATCCCAAAGTTTTCATCCCCCATCAGCGCCTCACCGCTGAGCTTCAAAAGTATACGTTTGTACTTAGAGCTAGGTTTTCCAGCAGCCATAGCGACCTCCGACGAGACAGAAACAGGGTGTGACAAACTTATAATTAAGAAGCCGGCTGCGCAACCATTTACGCAGCCAGCTGCGCTTACTTAGCCTTTCAGCTGTTCAGCAACCTCTGCAGCGAAGTCTTTGTGCTCAACTTCAATACCTTCACCCACTTCGATACGAATGAAGCTATTAATATCAGCACCAGCGTCTTTGATCAGCTTACCAACAGTCACTTCTGGGTTCTTAACAAAAGACTGCTCAACAAGGCTGTTTTCTGCCAGGAACTTCTTGATACGACCACCGGCCATCTTCTCTTTGATTTCCTGAGGCTTACCGTCCATGTCAGGCTGAGCCATGATGATCTCTTTTTCGCGATCCAGCTCTTCCTGAGGCATCTCTTCAGGCTTAGCAACACGTGGGTTTACTGCAGCAACGTGCATCGCAACATCACGAGCCAGTTCCGCTTCACCTGCAGTCAGAGATACGATAGCTGCAATGCGGTTATTGCTGTGAACATAGCCATCAACATTCGCACCTTCAACAACCACCACACGACGAACAGTGATGTTTTCACCGATTTTCTGAACCAGCGCTTCGCGCTTAGACTCTAGATCGCCAGCCATCAAAGCAGCTACATCAGCCTGCTTGTCAGCGAACGCTTTATCCAGAACTGTATCAACGAAACCGAGGAAGTTATCATCGCGTGCAACGAAGTCAGTCTCAGAGTTAACTTCCAGTACTACTGCGTAGCTGTTGTCATCTGCAACACGCACACGCACAACACCGTCAGCTGCTGTACGACCCGCTTTTTTAGCCGCCTTAAGACCAGAAGCTTTACGCAGATCATCGATCGCTTTTTCGATATCACCTTCAGCTTCAACCAGAGCGCTTTTGCACTCCATCATGCCAAGGCCTGTACGCTCGCGCAGCTCTTTAACCATTGACGCAGAGATAGTTGCCATTTCGCAATCCCCTAAAAATTTTTCTACAGAATTCAGATTTAAAAAAGGGGAGCCAGGCTCCCCTTTTCTCATTACCTTTTCGCTAGATGCTTAAAGATCAGAACTGATTACTCAGCAGCCTGCTCTTCCACCTCTACGAATTCACTCTTCGCACCAGCGTTTGCTTCGTTACCTTCAGAACAAGCATCAGCAACTGACTGAGCGTAGATCTGGATTGCACGCAGAGCATCATCGTTACCTGGGATCACGTAATCGATACCATCTGGGTTGCTGTTAGTATCAACGATACCAATTACAGGGATACCCAGTTTATTAGCTTCGTTAACAGCGATACGCTCGTGGTCAACGTCAATTACGAACAGCGCATCTGGCAGACCGCCCATGTCTTTAATACCGCCAATAGACAGCTCGAGTTTTTCCATCTCACGACGGCGCATCAGAGCTTCTTTCTTGGTCAATTTCTCGAAAGTACCGTCCTGAGCCTGAGCTTCAAGGTCACGCAGACGACGGATAGACTGACGGATAGTCTTGTAGTTGGTCAGCATACCACCCAACCAGCGGTGGTTAACGTAAGGCATACCAGCGCGGATAGCTTCCTCTTTGATCACTTTAGAAGCTGCGCGTTTAGTACCAACAAACAAAATTTTGTTTTTGTTTGAAGCCATGTTACGAACCACACCCAGTGCATCATTCATTGCTGGCAATGTGTGCTCAAGGTTGATGATATGAATCTTATTACGTGCACCGAAGATGAACTTGGACATTTTCGGGTTCCAGTAACGAGTCTGGTGACCGAAGTGTACGCCTGCTTTCAACAGGTCACGCATGCTGACTTTTGCCATTTTAAATCATTCCTCTAATATGGGTTTTAACCTCCATACTTCCCATCAGCCAACTGTTTCCAGCACCCCAGCATGATGTGACGAAGTATGTGTGTGTTAGTTAGTGCCGAAGCACGATTTTTGGGAGCGCGAGTTATACCACAATAGCGCCAAAAACTAAAGCAACCTTTGACCAAAACTGTGGAAAACAGGATGAATACACATAGGGAACATAAGGCTTAGCGTCAGACGTATGTGCAATGTGTGCTTTTGCAGGTCTGGCAGGCTACGGTAAACTAACAGATCAATTGAATCAGCATCCCGCTTTACCAATCAGGATTTTCTCATGAGCATTAAAATCAAAACCTCCGAAGAAATTGAAAAGATGCGCGTCGCCGGACGCCTTGCAGCGGAGGTTCTGGAGATGATCGAGCCTCATGTAAAGCCAGGGGTTACGACCAACGAACTCAATCAGATCTGTCACGACTATATCGTTCATAATCAGGAAGCCATTCCAGCTCCTCTCAACTATCACGGTTTTCCTAAATCTATCTGCACCTCGGTTAACTCAATTGTCTGCCACGGCATTCCGAACGACAAGCCACTAAAAAGTGGTGACATCGTCAATCTGGACATTACCGTTATCAAAGATGGCTACCATGGCGACACCAGCAAGATGTTTTTTGTCGGAGAGATCGTTCCACACGCTGAGCGACTTTGCAAAGTCACTCAGGAGTGCATGAATCTGGGTATAAAAATGGTTAAACCGGGCGTACAGCTCGGAGATATCGGGCATGCCATTCAGCAGCACGCTGAAGCCAACCACTACTCAGTGGTTCGAGAGTACTGTGGGCACGGCATAGGCGCCGAGTTCCATGAAGACCCACAGGTACTCCACTATGGTCGCCCTGGTACCGGCGAAACATTGGAAGAGGGGATGTGCCTGACGATCGAACCGATGATCAATGCTGGCAAGCGACAGGTAAAACTTAACAAAAGAGATGGCTGGACCGTAGAGACTGCTGATCGACGCCTGTCTGCTCAGTATGAACACACAATTCTCGTCACCGCAGATGGTTATGAAATTCTCACCCTGCGCGATGAGGAGCGTAACTAAACCCTAATCCTTACCCTCAGCCAAGGATATCAACCGCTATGGATCTGACCGCCGCTCCGATGAAAGGTATTGAGCAGTTTCTGGACCTTGAAAAGCTGCTAACGCTGAGCCGGGAGCAGAGCGTAATAGCCGCACTGAAAGACACGCTCAAGGAAGCCCAGTCTCGCATGGATCAGGCGTTTGAGGATGGCACAGATATCCGGCTGTTAATATATGGTAGAGCTTGGGTTCTTGATCAGGTTCTGCGTTTTGCCTGGCAACAGTTCGACTGGCCAGATCTGAATCAGATCGCACTCGTTGCGGTGGGCGGCTATGGACGCGGGGAGCTGCACCCAAAATCGGATATTGACCTGTTGATTCTGACCGACAGCGTCGATGCGATCGATCATGAAGAGAGCATCTCAGGCTTTCTGACACTGCTCTGGGATATTAATCTGGATATCGGATCCAGTGTACGCAGCATTCAGGAGTGCTATCAGGAAGCGCATAGCGACATCACCATCGCGACCAATCTGATCGAATCCCGGACACTGATTGGCAACAACGCGCTACGCGAGGAGATGTTTGAGCGGGTCACATCAGAAGAAGCCTGGACAGATCGCGCGTTTTTCAAAGCAAAACTGGAGGAGCAGCGAGATCGCCACTCCCGCACCAACAACACCGAATACAATCTGGAGCCCAATCTGAAGACCTCACCCGGTGGACTGCGGGACATTCAGACCATCGGCTGGGTAGCAAAGAGACACTTCGGTGCAACCTATATAAGAGACCTGGTCAGCCACGGTTTCCTGACTGAAACCGAACTTGAATCACTAAACGAAGGCGAGCTCTACCTGTGGAAGGTGCGCTATGCACTGCATATGATCAACAAACGCAAAGAGGATCGCCTGCTGTTTGATCACCAGCGCGAGCTCGCCGCGCGCTTCGGCTATGCTGACGACGATCAGGCTCTGGCTGTCGAACACTTCATGCACCGCTACTATCGCATAGCCAAGGCGATGTCAGAATTCAATGACATGCTACTGCAGTACTTTGATGAAGTAATACTGCGCGCAGATGACAATCAGGAGATCCGCGAGATCAACAGCCGCTTCATCGTGCGCGACAACTATCTCGCAGCGGCGTACGACAAGGTCTTTGAATACAACCCTTTCGCGCTGATGGAGCTGTTCGTCATCATGACGCAGAATCCAGAGATCAAAGGGGTACGCGCCTCGACAATCCGACTTATCCGCGATCATCGCTATCTGATTGATGACGAGTTTCGTAGCGATCTGCGCAACACTTCGCTGTTTATGGAGGTGTTACGCTCACCTGAACGCGTTTCTACGGAACTCAAGCGGATGAACCGTTACGGCATTCTTGGGCTCTACCTGCCGGAGTTTGGTCAGATCGTAGGACAGATGCAGCATGATCTGTTTCATATCTATACCGTCGACGCACACACACTGAAAGTAATTCAGATGATGCGCCAGGTACGTCACAGAGAGTTTCAGGAACAGTTCCCTATAGCCAATCGCGTCGTCAACAACCTGCCAAAGATTGAACTTCTTTACGTCGCGGGACTGTACCACGACATTGCCAAAGGGCGCGGTGGAGATCATTCTGTACTCGGCGCTACCGATGTAATCGAGTTCTGCGCTCGACATCATCTTGGCAAATGGGATACTCAACTGGTGTCATGGCTGGTATCCAACCATCTGAAAATGTCGATGATTGCACAGCGAAAGGACCTCTCAGATCCCGAGGTGATCAACGAGTTCGCCAATCTTGTTGGAGATGTCATCCATCTTGATTACCTTTATGTACTCACTGTCGCCGATATAAACGCAACCAACAATGAACTCTGGAACAGTTGGCGTGCATCTCTGCTCAGACAACTGTACAGCGAAACGCGTCGCGCACTGCGTCGCGGACTGGAAAACCCTATTGACCGGGAAGAGAGAATAGAACAAACGCAGTTTGAGGCGATGGCCGCACTTGAGCGCCAGGGTATCAGCAAGGTAACAGCCTATGCTTTCTGGGAGCGCCTCGGTGACGATTATTTCCTGCGGGAAAGCCCAAGGAACATCGCACGCCATACTCAGGCGATTATTGAAAACAACGCCGAACCTCTGCCGATGATTCTGCTGCAGAAAAACAGCTACCGTAACCACGAAGGTGCAACTGAGATATTTATCTACAACCTGGATTCTCCCAACCTGTTCGGCGCAACCGTCTCTGCACTCGATCAGCTACACCTAAGCGTTCAGGACGCACGCATCATCGTCACAGACAATGGATACGCGCTGAATACCTACACGGTACTAACCGAAGATAATCAACCCCTTAATGAGAATCCGGAATACCTGAAACATATTCACGACTACCTGAAAGAGGAGCTGGATGATCCCAACGACTTCCCGAATATCATCAAGCGCCGGGTACCACGGCAGTTAAAACTATTCCCGATGAAAACCAGCGCATCACTCAGCACAGACCCATCGCTGCAGCAAACAGTACTTGAAGTATTCACCGCAGACCGCCCCGGTCTGCTAGCGCGTATCGGGCGCATCTTCGCACAATTTGGCGTCAATGTTCGCAAAGCGAAAATCGCCAACGTAGCAGAGCGCGTTGAAGACATTTTCTATCTGACAGATACTGAACAAAAACCGCTCACCGATCCGCAACTCTGCGAACAACTACGCGAAGCAGTGTGCAAAGAGCTAGATGAGCATATGCAATAAGGAGAAACTGAACTTCATGGATAAACAAACACAAACCGAGATAGAAGCAGCTGTTTTTCGCAGACTGGTAAAGCACCTTGATGAGCACAAAGAGGTGCAGAATATCGACCTGATGAATCTGGCCAGCTTTTGCCGCAACTGTCTGTCTAAATGGTATGTTGCCGCTGCCGAGGAGAAAGGGGAAACCGTAGATTACGAGCAGGCCCGCAAACTGGTCTACGGCGAGCCCTACGCAGACTGGAAAGAGAAGTATCAGACGCCCGCCAGCGCCGAACAGCTACAGCGCTATAACGAGACACACCCCAGCAAATAACTCCGGGACTGCAGTGCAAACTGACTAGTTTGCACTGCTCCAGGCCTGCTCTACCCGATTCAAATCAACTTCAAGCACTGTCGCGTAGGTATCATCCTGCACCGGATAGGTTTTCACCACACGCGCGCCCATAACGATTCCGGCGACCGCAGCTTTAAAGCCGTAATCATTAAGTATCCTCGACTCCACCGTTGTAGTGCCATAAAGATACTGGCCATTTACGATCGCCGCGAGCTCCTGATAGGCACGCAGCTTGGATACCCGCATCGCATTCAACTGCTTCTGCTCTGGCGTGTCACCCGGCTGAAGACTAATCGGAGCATAACCCGTCGCCCTGACCCATTCTGGCTTAGCCGGCTCATTAGGGATAATCGTCACTGTGGCAGGCAAAACATTCTGACAACCTGAAAGAACGAAAGACAACAACCCAAATAACAAAATTCGTAAATAGTTAGCGCTCATATCCCTGCAGGCCCTCGCTGAGTTTCAATAATCATCCCACTTTCAATCGCTTTAAGCGGGTCATAACCGGGCGTACCGCCCTCGAGCAAATGATCCGGAATATGTGCCTGCCCGGCAGCCAGAACCTGACGGGTAGTTGTATCCAGCACGCGAGCGTTAATCACAACCCCTTCAGTATAACGACCGTAGTTACCCACCAGTACGAAATAGATTCTATTTCTGCGCCGCAGACCGGACAGCGTTTCCGCATCAACTTCTGGCATAGCTCTGTCAGGCATACCCGCGACTCGGTAATCGATCAGGTTGTACTGGTTAGACTGCAGGTAATAGAACATAGCCTCAGACACTCTCTC
>JBFEXW010000104.1:0-6958 GCA_041562495.1 Marinobacterium sp.
CATTGTGACATCGTAAGTGCTGAAGAGGAGATCTTTTCAGGACTTGTCGAGTTCGTATCAGTGAGGGGTAGCCTGGGTGATCTGGGTATCTATCCAGGTCACACTCCGCTGTTGTCGGAACTGAAACCAGGTCCTGTCGAGCTTCGCATGCAGGGCGGTGAAGAGGACATTGTTTATGTGTCCGGTGGTTTCCTTGAGGTTCAGCCGCACAAAATTACTGTGCTGGCTGATACTGCACTGCGTGGTAAAGACCTTGATGAAGCAACTGCAGTGGAAGCTAAAAAGCAGGCTGAACAGGCTATGTCTGATAAGCAGGGTGAGTTTGAATACTCTCGTGCTGCGAGTCAGCTGGCTGAGGCTGCTGCCCAGCTTCGTACACTAGAGCAGATTCGCCGCAAATTCGGTAAATAAATACCGATTAGCGATTAAAAAGGCAGCTTCGGCTGCCTTTTTTCGTTTATGTGGCGTTAAAATTCTAGTATCACGATATCGCAACAGGTTTACGCCAGTGACACAACAGGAGTTCAATGTTGAGCGGTTTACGACCGAATACTCTCAGCAGGAAGACAGAATACGATTTGTAGTGACCAATGCTGAATTATCGGTACAGCAACTCTGGTTAACGCGTCGTTTGCTTAACCGTTTTTTACCGCCACTGATACAGATACTGCAGAAAGAGGTCGGTGAGACCCAGTCTGCTCCTTCTATTCAGACCTTTAACCAGCAGCGAGCGGCTTTAGGTATAAAGCATGAACCTCCGGTTACTGCAACAGCAGAAACATTGACCTGGTTGGTGTCACGAGTTGATATGACGCCTGCTGCATCGCTTGTGAGAATCGTTTTTTCTAACCAAAATAAGCAACAGGTTTTTCTGAATCTCCCTGTTACTAGTTTATGCCAATGGATTAGTATACTAAGGGAGCTCTACCTTAGAGCTGAGTGGAGTGAGACGTTCTGGCCAGACTGGATTGAACCGTTATCAATATCAGTGAATCCCAAGACACATCAGCTACATTAACTAACAGGGTTTAACAACCGAGGATCAGATGCTGAGTTTTGATAAGGAGCAACAGGGGTTGCACGTATTGATGGCACGTCAGCCGATCTTTACCAAGAATAAGGATGTGGTTGCATTTGAACTTCTGTTTCGTGATGACGAGGGCCAGTTTGTTGATGACCTTAAGGATGACGAGGCTACGCTCAATGTGCTGTTGAATACCTATTCCAGCGTGCCGGGTGATACGTCAGTTAAAAACGCTCCATTCTTTATCAAGGTGACTGACAAATTCCTGCTTGAACATGAGATACCTGATATTCCTCGTGACAGTTTCGTCATTGAGATCATCGGAGCAACAGAGATCTCCGAGAAGCTGATTGAACGTGTACGTATACTCTCTAAAGAGGGTTACCGAATTGCCCTGGCTGATTATGAACCAACCGACCCACGCTTTGAAGCACTGCTCTCCTTAATACATATCGTTAAGCTGGATATTCAGCGTCTCGGCGTAATGAATATGGAAAAGCTGGTTAGTCAGTTAAGCCCGTTCGGACTGGACCTGCTTGCTGATAAAGTAGAAACCAACGATGAGTTTCGCGATTGTATCGAACTTGGTTTTGAACTCTTTATGGGATATTTCCTAAGTCGGCCTGAGCTGGTTAAAGGTCGTCGTATTCAGGGGAATAAACTGGTTTTGCTACAGATACTTCAGGAGCTCAATAACCCTAATGCGACGGCCAAATCGGTTGAGGAGTACGCACTGCGCGATCCTGAACTGACTTATAAGATCCTGCGTGTGGTTAATTCAGCCGCCTTCAGTCTGCGCCGCGAAGTTTCAAGCCTTTCTCAGGCGATCTCATTGCTTGGACTGGACCAGATTAAGCGTTGGGTGATGCTGTTCCTGTCGGTCAGTGAATATGATAAACCAATTGAGTTGACCCGGCAGATGCTTCAGCGCGGTCGCATGTGTGAAGTGTTAGCGGAGATGCTGGGGAGATCGGAGCCGATGAACTATTTCTTCGTAGGGCTATTATCACAGCTTGATGCACTGCTCGGTATACCACTTAACGAACTGCTGGAGCAGGTTCCGCTTGATGATCATCTGAAACATGCGCTGCTTGATAAGCGTGGCGATGAGGGTGAAATTCTGAAAAATGTTGAATATTACGAGACTGGAAATTTCTCCCATCTTACGCTTCCGCTGGATAAACAGTTTTATGAAGTTGCCTACCGCCACAGTATCAGTTGGTCAAATCACGTATTGACGGCACTCCAGGAGTGATAGATGCCGAATCTCGATTGGATGAGTCTGTTAATACCTGAAACACTTGCGCCGCTGGAAGCGGTTTTTTTGATCTTATTGTCAGCTTTTACCTCGTTGGTTACGGCAACTCTGGGAATTGGTGGTGGTGTGCTGTTAATTGCTGTTATGGCGCAGATTCTGCCTGTCGCTGCGCTGATTCCGGTACATGGACTGGTACAGTTTGGCTCCAATGCGAACAGGGCACTCCTGACGCACAAACATATCGATAGACCCTGGGTGAAGCTGTTTTTTATTGGTTCGTTGATTGGCGCCGTGATCGCTTCATTTGTGGTGGTACAGCTGCCGCTGGTTGCGATACAACTTAGCGTCGGGTTGTTTATTTTATGGATGGTCTGGGGACCTAAGCCAAAGAATTCTGAGCTTTCACCGAAACGTATTGTCTTTGCGGGCGGATTAACCACACTTCTTTCGATGTTTGTCGGCGCGACAGGCCCTCTGGTTGGCGGGCTACTCTATCGTAGTAACGGAGAGAAGATGACTAAGGTTTCTACCATGGCGGCAGCGTTAACGGTTCAACATGTACTCAAAGCTGTGGTTTTTACGTTTGTCGGTTTTACGTTTACTCAGTGGCTACCATTGATTCTGGCGATGATTGCCGCGGGTGCGATAGGTACCTGGATAGGTCTGCATGTATTGCACAGAGTTTCGTCAGAGCTGTTTAACAGACTGTTCGGGTTGGTGATTACACTACTGGCACTGCGGCTGATCTATCAGGGGGTACTCGATCTATTTTGATCAGTTCCGTTGATCTCTTTGCGCGTGCAGAGAGATCAACCCAAGAGAAACGCCCCGCTTTCGTTGCGCTCAAAGGGGGGATTAGTCCTAGTAACCCTACCCTATTACCAAGAATCTGCTCAATCGCGAGACTTTACATGTGTCACCACCTGTTGCGCAGATAGAGATCCCGGGGTCGCAAAATAAAAACCCCGCAAATGCGGGGTTTATAGTGTTAGTGCGTGCCGACTCAGTCTAGTTGGCTCAGGTCACGTACCGCACCTTTGTCAGCTGCCGTTGCCAGCTTGGCGTAGGCTTTCAGCGCTGCTGAGACTTTACGTGGACGCTCTTTAGCAGGTTTCCAGCCCAGTTTGTCCTGATCGGCACGACGGGAGGCCAGCTCTTCATCGCTCAGTAGAACGTTGATGGTACGGTTTGGTATATCGATACGGATCAGATCTCCGTCACGAACCAGCCCGATCGTACCGCCACCCGCTGCTTCAGGCGATACATGGCCGATAGACAGACCCGATGTGCCACCGGAGAAGCGACCATCTGTGAGCAGCGCGCAGGCTTTACCCAGACCCTTGGATTTCAGGTAGGAGGTTGGGTAGAGCATCTCCTGCATACCTGGACCGCCCTTAGGACCTTCGTAACGAACGATCACTACATCGCCGGATTTGACCTTATCGTTAAGGATATGGTCGACCGCTTCATCCTGAGATTCAGTAATATGCGCAGGGCCTTCAAATACCAGAATAGAGTCGTCTACGCCGGCTGTCTTAACGACACAGCCATCTTCAGCCAGGTTACCGAAGAGTACCGCCAAGCCGCCTTCCAACGAGAATGCATGTTCAATTGAGCGGATACAGCCGTTCTCACGGTCGCCATCCAGAGATGGCCAGCGAGTCGCCTGACTAAACGCTTCCTGCGTGGGAATACCGGCAGGGCCTGCTTTATAGAACTCAACGACTTCAGGCGTCGGACTACGCATGATATCCCACTTATCCAGGACCTCTTTCATGCTGTTACCGGCCACTGAAGGTACGTCAGTGTGGAGTTTACCGGCACGGTCAAGTTCGCCAAGGATCGCCATGATACCGCCAGCACGGTGTACGTCTTCGATATGGTATTTCGGCGTGTTTGGTGCCACTTTACACAGCTGAGGAACAACTCGTGACAAACGATCGATATCAGCCAACGTAAAGTTGATCTCCGCTTCCTGAGCGATCGCCAGCAGGTGAAGAATGGTATTGGTTGAGCCGCCCATTGCGATATCCAGCGTGATCGCGTTTTCAAACGCCTTCAAGCCGACGCTGCGTGGCAGAATCCGTTCGTTACCGTTCTCATAGTAGTCTTTTGCCATTTCAACGATGCGGCGACCTGCTTCAAGGAACAGTTCTTTACGGTCTACATGCGTTGCAACAACGGTACCGTTACCGGGTAGTGCCAGCCCCAGAGACTCGGCGAGACAGTTCATTGAGTTGGCGGTAAACATACCGGAGCAGGAACCACAGGTTGGACAGGCTGAGCGCTCAACAGCATCAACGGTTTCATCGGACGCGTTAGGGTCTGCTGCCATTACCATTGCATCAACAAGGTCAAGTTTGTGTTCAGCTAGTTTGGTTTTACCCGCTTCCATCGGGCCGCCCGTTACAAAAATTACCGGGATATTGAGGCGCATCGCAGCCATCATCATTCCTGGTGTGATCTTGTCACAGTTAGAGATACAGACGATAGCGTCTGCACAGTGTGCATTGACCATATATTCAACGGAATCAGCGATAATATCGCGGCTCGGCAGAGAATAGAGCATGCCGTCGTGGCCCATTGCGATACCGTCATCAACAGCGATGGTGTTGAACTCCTTCGCTACGCCCCCGGCGCGCTCAATCTCACGTGCAACCAGTTGTCCCATATCCTTCAGGTGTACATGACCGGGTACGAATTGGGTAAAAGAGTTTGCAATCGCAATGATCGGTTTATGAAAGTCGTCATCTTTCATACCGGTAGCGCGCCAGAGCGCACGTGCGCCGGCCATATTACGGCCTGCGGTTGAGGTTTTAGAGCGATACTGGGGCATGGAATTTTTCTCTTGTTTTGGGCCTGACTAAAGATTTCGATTATAACAGATAGTTGTCATGGAACACTTCAGACACCCGGTTAAAACAGCAAGTCGACTTTCACTATATGGGTCGATTAAGATCCAATTAAGACGGGATCGAGTAATCTCTCCCGTACATACAGAATTCGGAGACTAGCGTAAGTGATGTTTAGTATACGACTAAAACTCTCAGTATCGGTCGTACTCTTTACTCTGTCATCTCTCGTGGTATCAGCAGAGCCGGAGACACATCCGGAGATAGAGATGCAGCAGGTTGAGGTAGCAGAAACTGCGGGAACGACTAATGAGCCAGCCGCGGTTGTAAACGCGGTCAGTGATGCGGAAGCGAGCCCTGCTGCGGTACAACTACCGGTTGATCTGAAAAAAGCTGCTGATATTGCGATTGAAGCCTACGGTGGCGAAGTGCTCAAAGCCGATGAGATAGCTGACAATTCAGGTACTCAGTTCCAGATCAGGCTGGTTAATGAGGGCAGAGTTAAGGATGTAGTCATTGATGCAGCCAATGGCGAAATAGTGTCGCCCGAGGAAGAGCAATGAAACTACTTCTGATTGAAGATGATCCGGATCTTCGTCGCCAGCTAAGTACCAGTCTGATTAGCCGCGGTTATACCGTTGAAGAGTGCGCTGAGGGAAATGAAGCGGTTTATCTGGGTACTGAATATGAGTTTGATCTGGCGATTGTTGATATAGGGTTACCGGGCTGTTCAGGACTTGAGGTGATCAGGGCTTGGCGTGCGGCTAAACGGGATCTGCCGATACTTATTCTGACAGCGCGTGGTGAGTGGCAGGATAAGGTCGAGGGCCTCGAAGCGGGCGCTGACGATTATCTGGTAAAGCCTTTTCATATGGAGGAGCTGCATGCCCGTATTAACGCTCTGTTACGTCGCGCTGCGGGTCACGCCACTCCGCAACTGAGCTATGGTCCTATCAAGCTGGATACCACGGCACGTGCGGTATCAGTGAATGACGAAGAGATTAAGCTAACCAGCTACGAGTATCGTACGCTTGAGTATCTGATGCTGAATGCAGGTAAAACTATCTCCAAAGCAGAGTTAACGGAACACCTTTACCATCAGGACTATGATCGTGACTCGAATGTGTTGGAGGTGTTTATCCGGCGCCTGCGTCAGAAGTTGGATCCGGATCAGACACTGAATCCAATTACAACCATGCGTGGTCTGGGGTATCGCTTTGCGCTGGACTCTTCCGAGTAGGCAAGTACTCACTTCGAAAATACTGCCAAGCTCTCTTAAAGCGCGCCTGCTCTGGGCATCTATTGTACTGATGCCGGTTATTATTCTGTTCGCCGGTGCTGCGTTACAGCGCTCATTTGAGAACAGCCTTATCACCTCTGAGGCATCTCAGGCGCGCCTGCATACCTACGCTATTCTCGGATCTGCAGAAGTGATAGGCAATGAACTTATTTTACCGCGGCGTTTGCAGGAGCCCCGCTTCAGCCAGTTACAGTCCGGACTATCGGCACTGGTGTTCGATCAGAATGCGGAGATCAAGTGGCGTTCAGAGTCCAGTGCTCTTATTGATGAAGCGCTGATCAAACGTATATCTCAATCCCCCCCTGAACCTGGCACCAGTAGTTTCAATCACCAGCTCAGCTATCAACAGTTTGTTTACCTCTATCCTGTTGTCTGGGAGAGCGAAGGGCAGGAACTGCGTTATCTGATCAGTATCCTCCACTCCGACAGATCGGCTATGGAAGCACTTACCACCTTTCAGACACAGCTCTGGGGATGGCTGGGTGCGCTGTATCTGGTGGCGCTGATCGTCCAGTACTGGATTC
>JBFEXW010000105.1:0-6903 GCA_041562495.1 Marinobacterium sp.
CGTAGTGATACCTGTGAGGACGCGTTTACTGCTCATCCGATTACTCTTAAAGAACAACAACTGAAATTTTGATGGCTAAGAAGGCTGCGGATAACTCAAATGCGCCTTAGCCAGTGACTTATTCACGAATGCTCTAATGATACCCTTTCAACTCTGGGTCTCACACCCCTAAACCGGTAATAGACCTTAGAGGTATAGATTGATCATTTGCAGGCGTGTTAAAACTTCCGTTGGAATTCATAGGAACAATAATAATGAATGAGACCCTACCCTCTTTGATAATTCTGGCAGCGCTCATCGCACCGGCGATTCTGTTTCTCAATGCCACGGCAAAGCCTAATGCAGCCAAAATTGTTCATGCACTGATGATGTCAGCACTCTGCCTATTTATGGGTTTCCTACTGTCTGCTGCTGTTATCAAGTTCAGTACGGTTGAATCTCAGCTAATTATTTCAACACTGATCTTTGTTGGCTCCGCGCTCGCTGCCATTACACGTCTAATCTGGCTGAGGCGTTACGGGTGAATTAATTTCAAGCTGGTCGGTTTGACGCCAGGGTCAGCGCTTCCATACTTAAAACAGAGCCCGGTAATGGAGGACAATGAAATGGATACTCAAGCACACACGCTACCAGCACTCTTCGCTCAACTGGGTTTACCCAACGATCTGGAGGGTATTTCTACATTTATCCATACCCACCAGATCCGTTCAAATGTTGAGTTACAGAAAGCCAGTTTCTGGAGTTCCGCTCAAGCCAGCTTTCTTGCCGAAGCACTACAGGAGGATTCCGACTGGGCAGAGGTAGTGGATGAGTTGAATATGCGGCTTCACGAACACTAAGTCGAAATATCCCCCCGGTTTTCTCTTTAGCCACTTCAGTCTGGCACGGTAAAGCTTTACTCTATAAGCCGATTTTAAGAGAGAACCGAGGGTTATGCTGTTACTTCTATCTCCCGCAAAAACCTTAGATTACGACTCACCTCTGGCTACAGACTCCTTTAGCCAGCCCGAGTTCACCCAACAGGCTCAGCCACTGATCGATAAGCTTAAAGAGTTTGCGCCACAGGATATTGCCGATCTGATGAAACTGAGCGACAAGCTTTCCGCACTCAATCTGGCGCGTTATCAGAGCTGGACTCAAACCCATACGCAGGAAAATGCACGCCCGGCGGTTCTGGCATTCAAGGGTGATGTTTACACGGGCCTGCAGGCAGAGAACTTCTCCGAGCAGGACTTTGAGTTTGCTCAGGCGCACCTGCGAATTCTGTCGGGTCTCTATGCGCTTCTGAAACCCCTTGATCTGATGCAGCCCTATCGTCTCGAGATGGGAACCTCTCTGAACAATTCACGCGGTAAATCGCTATACGATTACTGGGGAACAACGATCACTGAGCGTCTCAATCAGGAGATTGAGAGTGAATCTGATCTGGTCATAAACCTAGCGTCCAATGAGTACTTCAAATCAGTAAAACCCAAAGCACTGAAGGGACGACTGATCACACCTGTATTCAAGGATCTCAAAAACGGACAGTACAAGATCATCAGTTTTTACGCTAAGAAAGCCAGAGGACTGATGGCGCGCTATATCATCAAAAACCGTATTGAGGATGCCGAATCGATCAAGGGGTTCGACTCCGAAGGCTATAGTTTCAATCCGGAACTCTCTATGGGCGATACCTGGGTGTTTACTAGGGATGAGCCACCGTCAAAGGGCTGAACCTATGGAACCTGAGAATAAGTCTCGCAGAAAACATGCGGACTTATTCTCAGGTTACCTATGCGAAGCGACAGGTGGTTTTTAGAGCGACCTCCTTTTTCCATTTTCAGATGTATGCCAAAAATATTCCAACAGGAAGAAAAACCAAACCAAATATGTGGCCCATAATCACTGCCGAAGCTACCCGTTCAGGTTGAACCTGAAATTTATCGGCCAACATGAAATTAAAAACAGCGGGAGGCAAGCATGCAAACAGTATCAAAGCACCCTGCTCTATTTTAGTTAACGGTGCAAACCATATAACTAAATATACCGCCAGTATGCGAATTAAAACCGCGAGGACAACTGTTCTGGCGCCGACGCTTACTTCAGAGATCTGACTGTTAGCGAGTCGTGCTCCGAGGGATATTAGCATCATTGGAACCAGTATATTACCGATCATAGTAAATGTAAGTTCCAGCGGCTCAAATAGATTAATATTGAAAGACCCACCTAATATACCTAAAGCGCTCGACCAGATAAGCGGATTTCCGTAGATTAAACGCCAGTTAAT
Source organism: Marinobacterium sp. (assembly GCA_041562495.1). Classification (GTDB taxonomy): domain Bacteria; phylum Pseudomonadota; class Gammaproteobacteria; order Pseudomonadales; family Balneatricaceae; genus Marinobacterium_E. The sequence continues at coordinate 2,270 of JBFEXW010000105.1, forward strand.
TCTGCCGCTCATGATGGTCGCCCCTAAAGTGAAATGCATCAGATTAGAGATCACCAGAAGAATCACCGAGTAAACGAGACCCGCATCACCATAGGCGAGAGCAATCATTGGAATACCTACTGGCCCAACGTTTGCAAACATAACGATTGGTAAAAATACCGGCTTTGACATTCCCCCAAAACGAATCATAGGCAACGCTAATAATCCACAGACTAAAATCAGAATTACCGACGCTACCGTAAATGTTAACGCACTGACTGGATCAAAAGACTTGCCAGAAAGCGATATAAATATGAGTATCGGTAATGCTATATCCATTACAAACTTATTTGTGGCGCTAAAATCCGGCTTGGTCCATCTGGCATAAACAAACCCAATTAAGGCTATTGTGAATATAGGTAAGGTAATTTCTATAATTTTTAATATCATGAACATATTTCTTTATTAAAGGAGACTACTAATAAAAAATTTATTCGCAGTCTTCCTTACGTTTTCATCTAACTCATACTCGATTAGTTAGATACAGGTGAATGACAAAATCCTCCTAGGACACGGGAAGCTCATCAACATACTCACCTCTCGCGGGATAATCGTTTGCTAGGGAAAAGTCGAGAGCACCTAGCAACTCTGCAAAGTTAGGGCGTGCAAATGGCATGGTTTGTACTGCTCCGTAATATAGTGTTCCATCGGGTCTTACCAGATATATCGCAGGCTCCGAAAACAACGCTGGTTCCTCAATACTGATCGACGTGGTCCCTCTTGAAGTGCTCAGATACAGTCCCCATTCGCGGGCCGCATCTAAAGCGAGGTCATAAGCGATACGTAGATGCGGTGATTTTAGCTTCTCGGCCATCAATGAAGCTCGCTGGCTATCATCGCTGGAAATAGCTATCACATTGACACCCCGCTCCTTAAATTCTGGAATTAAGCGTGAAAGCTCAGTCAGATATTTCGCACAGATCGGGCAATGTAGCCCTCGATAAAACACCACTAACGTAAAGTTTTCAGGTTGTTCAGTTTCAAGATCAAACTGTCCATGCGCCAGGGTAGGCAAAGTTAAAGCGGGTACTTTTTTTCTTGGAATCAGCATAATTTAAGCTCCATCAATGATTGATACATGGGTTAACTGGAGCTAGAATATCGTACTAATTGGTGCTTTTTATCCCACTTTATTTGCCCAAAGTACACTTATTATCCTCATGTCGAAACTAGACCGATTAACCGCACTTCTCGAAGGGCTGGCACCAAAGGTGACACTTGCAAACGCGCCTTCTGGTTTTGCTCTACATATTCTTGCTGAAGGCGACAAACTCGGGAAAAATGATGTTGTTGATCAATTGCAATTGGTTGCTTGTCCTAAGGCATACAACAGACGCTATATCGATGAGCCTCCTGATAAGAACCTTATCTGCTGGATGAGTTTTAATGTTCATTTCGATGGCCCGGTAGCAAACCTGTTCTTAACGGAAATTTCAGAACCGATTGTTATCAATCTGGAGAGCGCCGATCCATCGCTATTGCAGATCGTCAGGTTAATCGCCAATGAGCGTTTGGAGCCTCGCTGTGGTCAACCACTACTAATGGATCGCGCCGGAGATATTCTATTGATAGGCGTGTTACGCCATCTAATCGCAACCCCCCAACACAACAGGGGTCTGTTTTTTGCATTATCAAACCCGCGAATCGCCAAGAGTATAGTCGCCATGCATGAAGATATATCGAAGAATTGGTCGCTCGAAGCGCTGGCTGACGTCGCCGGAATGTCACGTACATCCTTCATCAACCATTTCAAAGAAATTATGCAGGTATCACCGGGAAAATACCTCGAAAGCCTGAGATTAGCAGTGACAAAAAGGTTAACCGACAGCGGAAAATCCCTGCAGGAGGTGGCCGCTAAGACGGGATACGCAAGTGCTTCAACATTATCAAGAGCACTTAAGCGTATCTCATCGTAATCCCGAAAGTAGTGATTGCCCCCCCTATTGGGAGCAGAAAGTAATCTCTATCTCCAATTTACTCCGCCAAATACAGATTACTCTGCCAGGAAGAGTGCTAAAGCGGCCTCTGCTACGGCATGATCTTCCGGTGCTTTAGCGCCAGCAACACCCAAGGCACCGATCACCTCATCATCAACCTTGATTGGCATACCACCGGCAATCATGCAAAACTTAGGGTGTTGCGATAAACTCTGAGAAACCAGCGGACGTCCCTCTACCACCTTGCCCCAAGATTCGGTCGGCATACCAAAACTTGCTGCGGTATAGGCTTTACGCTCTGCAAACTCAAGTGACGCATTTGGAGCGGCAGGATTGCGCAGCACTGCCAGTGGCAAGCCTGCACGATCGACAACGAACACATTCATTGTAAACCCCTGTCTGGTTGCCTCCTCCTGCACCAGCTGCGCAACTCGCATTGCACTTTCCATCGTTAGTGACCGCTGGGTTTGAAAAATCGCCATCTACCCTAATCTCCAATATATTTAGCTTTACAGACCCAGGGGCCTGATCACATGTTGTTTGCGATAAAGTTCCAGAATCAGGAACAGTACTAACAGGCTGAGTAGCGCCAGGCTTAGATAGCTTAGAAAACTGCTCGCCATCGAGAAATCACCGCCAACCAGATACCCCAGTCCGAAGTAGATAAACAGCCAGATACTTCGTCCCAGGAAACTATACCAGAGGAAAAAGCGATAATTTAATGCAGCACTACCTGCTAATAAGCTTGCCAGCGCACTGACATGCGCAACCAGCGAGCGCGTCAGTAACAGTGTAATACCTCCGCGGTTCTGAAACAGGTGAGTGATCCTGATCCGATTGGTTTCCGTATACCCAACCCAGCGACCATATCGCACGAGCGTATCGGGTTGAACTTTGCGGCCAACTAGATAGAGAAGCAGATCAGCAAAGAGAGTTGTGACCAATATCAGCAGTGGCGTAAGTAACGCATCCATCGAACCATCAAAAGAGAGCACACCGGTAAAGGCCGCAAGAGGACCAGCGGGAACCGGCAATCCCAATGCACCAAGAAAAACCACCAGCATCAATACAGGCATCCCATAGGTCGCCATCCAGTCAATAAAAACTTCAACCGACTGCTGATAAAGTGAGGGAGGCTCGTCAAGCAAACCCGCATCAGCCGCGGGGATTTTTGACTGAAGACCATAGATCAGAGAGATCACATCCAGCCCCTGCTGTTCAGCATAGGTATGAAGCGTCATATCTGCAGGCGGAAGCGGACTACCCAAAACCTCTGTCATATCAGCGTCACTGATATGATAGTCCTTTGAAAGCGTCGCTATATCCATATAGGCGCGTAAGTCAGCGGCCTGTTCAATACCGATAACCCGAGCATTGGATAGAACCTGATAGGTGCGCCAACTCTTGTTGCTAAAGAAGAGCATTGCCGCCACCAGTACGAGCGTCAGAAACAGCACCCAAAACCGATTCAACGGGGGCAGATGCGGTTTATGAAAACCCGAGCGGATCTGCATGGTTAAAGCTTCTTCTGCCAGAATTGCGCCGTACCGCCAGTATCACCCAAGTCATAGCCCTGATAACCCAGTTTCGCGTAAGCTGCCTGCGCCCGAGTGTTTCCTTCAAGCACCTCCAGCGTGAGCTTACAGCACCCCAGCTCCAGCGCTTTGCTCTCCACTGCGCTAAACAGAGCCTGCACAACCCCCATACCTCGGGCTTCAGGCCTAACATATACGTCGTGAATATTGATCAATGGACGAGCAGCGAAGGTACTGAAGCCGGTAAAACTGTTCAACAGACCTACAGGTTGATCATCGAGCCAGGAGATAAATGAATATGCGCCCGGGAAGCTGGCCAGACGTGCACTAAGATTATCTTTAACATATTCACTGAGTGGCACTTCAGCACCAAAGGGTTCCAGAGAATAGGCGTTCAACAACTCAATAAATGCTTCAGCATCCCGGGGATCAGAATAATTAACCTGACGCACAACAATAGCCACTCTGCTCTCCTTTTATAAATGATGGAACATGCTGTACCAAGCGCTTCTGAGCGTCAATATGAAAGATTCAGGCTATTAAGAACCGGCTCTGCTACGTTAGTATGGCCGGATTCTTATAGAGGGTCAGGCATGTACGAAATTAACTGGGGCGAACTGGATACTGAACGTTTTTTAAAGGAGTTCTGGCAGAAACAACCGCTGCTGATACGCCAGGCATTTTCCGATTTTGAGCCGCTGATAACAGCCGATGAGCTGGCCGGTCTGGCGCTTGAAGAGGATGTTGAATCCCGTCTGATACGCTTCGATCCAGCGAATAGTACCTGGGACCTGAAAAAAGGGCCGTTGGATCCAGAAGTTTTTGCGCAGCTACCCGAAACCGACTGGACTCTGCTTGTTCAGGCCGTCGATCATTATCTGGACGATGCTCGCACATTACTCGATACATTCAATTTTATTCCCCGCTGGCGGATCGATGACCTGATGATCAGTTATGCCACGCCCGGTGGTGGTGTCGGCCCGCACTACGATAACTACGATGTGTTTCTGCTACAGGCCGAAGGAACTCGTCGCTGGGAACTCGGTGACTATGAAAACGCCTGTTCACCAAGAATTGAACAGGTTCCAGTTCTGCTATTAAAAGAGTTTGCCGCCAAAACCAC
>JBFEXW010000106.1:0-6860 GCA_041562495.1 Marinobacterium sp.
TGGCGCAACAACTATCCTAATGGCAGAACGCCCCATACCCGATGCTGTATACAAACGCCTTGTTGATCACAAGCCAACGGTATTCTGTGGCGTACCTACGCTCTACGCTGCGATGCTTTCCAGCGATAATGCTCCGTCGGCAGACCAGTTAGCGATTCGTATCGGTACCTCAGCCGGTGAAGCGCTGCCCGAAGAGCTTCAGACCCGTTGGCGCGAAAAGTTTGGTACAGAGATTATTGATGGAATCGGTTCAACCGAGATGCTTCATATATACCTGTCAAACCGGCTGGATGATGTTCAGCCTGGTACAACCGGCCGTCCTGTACCCGGTTACGAGATTCGTCTGGTAGACGCTTCAGGAGACGAGGTTCCGGTCGGCGAGATCGGCGATCTTGAAGTTAAAGGCCCAAGCAGTGCAATCATGTACTGGAACAATCGTGCAAAATCGACGTCAACCTTCAAAGGCGCATGGACCCATAGTGGCGACAAGTACTATGTCAACGAAAAGGGCTATTACGTCTACGCGGGTCGTAGTGACGATATGCTGAAAGTCAGTGGCATCTACGTTTCCCCGGCTGAGGTTGAAGCGACCCTGATCAAACATCCCGCAGTACTTGAAGCCGCTGTTGTTGGCGCGACTGATGAAAACGACCTGATCAAACCCAAGGCGTATATCGTGCTTAAACCACACGATCGTGACTCTGATTTACTGAATCAGGAGTTGAAAGATTTCGTAAAGTCGCAGCTCGCACCGCACAAATATCCTCGTTGGTTTGTTTATGTCGACGAACTGCCAAAGACAGCAACCGGAAAAATCCAGCGATTCAAACTTCGCGAGCAGAATTAGTGAAGGGTTTTATCGATATTGAAGGCCGCCTCCATGAGGCGGTTACTTTTACGCCGGAATCCTACCTGTTCAAAGATGCCGCCTTTGTGCTTCTGCATGAGGGGCTTGGCTGTGTTGATCTGTGGAAAGGGTTTCCTCAGTCACTCTCTGATGCAACAGGCATGGATGTTGTCGTCTACAGCCGCGGTGGCTATGGCAATTCATCGCCGGTTGAGATCCCCCGCCCTCTGACCTACATGCATGAAGAGGGGCAGATCTGGTTACCCAAGCTGCTTGAGACACTCGACTATAAGAAGCTGATACTGGTCGGCCATAGCGATGGTGGCTCAATAGCTCTGATCCATGCCGGAAGCGCCGCTGATCCACGCGTTACAGGTGTCGTTACGCTCGCGGCACATGTATTCAACGAGCCAGTTTGTATTGCCAGCATCGAAGCGGCCAAAGAGGCCTACCAGCAGGGTGATCTGCGCACAGCGCTTGCGCGTTACCACGGTGAAAATGTTGATGTCGCCTTCTGGGGCTGGAATCAGGCCTGGTTACACCCCGGTTTCCTGAGCTGGAATCTCGAAGAGTTTTTGCCTGGAATCAAAGTTCCCCTCCTCGTGGTTCAGGGCGACAAGGATGAGTACGGTACGTTGAAACAGGTCGAAGCGATCTGTAGTCAAACCGGCGGCCGCTGTGAAAAGTTAGTCATTAAAGATTGTCGGCACTCAATACACCGCGATACTCCCGCTGAACTGATCGGAGCTATTGCAGGGTTTGTCGCGAAATATCAAACAGTTTAAGGGATTAAGGAGCCTTAATGCGTATTCAGAGCTATCTGTCAGGTCAATGGCAGGATAACGGTGACACAGCAGCCAGAGTGTACTGTGCACTCGACGGGTCGGAATATGGTGAGGTTGCTGGCTCGTCTGCTGCCATGGCTGATGCACTTGGCTATGCGCGCACTCAGGGGGGGCCGGCGCTACGTGCACTGAGTTACGCTGAACGCGGGTTGCTGCTGCGTAAGGTCACCGAGGTACTTAACGACAATAAAACTGCTTACGCAGAGATGAGTTACCGGAATAACGGTGCCACCGATCTGGATACCTTTCTTGATATTGAAGGTGGCATAGGAACGCTTAAATATTATGCATCGCTTGCCAAAAAGCTCGGTGACACACACTGGATGACCGATGGGCCGGCAGAACAGGTAACCAAAGATGAAAACTTCCGCGCTGTTCACCTGATGATGCCGATCCGCGGTGTTGCGGTGCATATTAACGCCTTTAACTTTCCAGCCTGGGGTATGCTGGAAAAGGTAGCAGTTGCCCTACTGTCTGGCGTACCGATGATGGTTAAACCAGCGACAGCAACGCTGCCCGTTGCCTGGGCTATGGCTAAAGATATTATCGATGCGAACATCCTGCCTGCGGGCAGCTTTAACTTCCTCGCCGGCGGCGCTCGAGACCTGCTCGATTCAATCACATCCGAGGATGCAGTAGCGTTTACCGGTTCTGCCGATACGGCTGCAAAACTGGCCAGCCACCCGCGCATGATCCGCGAAAATGTACGATTCAATGCCGAGGCCGACAGTATCAACTCCTCTATTCTGGGCCCTGATCTGGATGCAGCCTCCGACGGATTCAAATCCTTCATCCATGAAGTCTCCAAAGAGATGACGATCAAATCTGGCCAGAAGTGCACCGCTATACGTCGTATCTTTGTACCCGAATCACAGCTTGATGAAGCCAAAGATGCACTGATCGCCAAGCTGAGCAAAGGTAAACCCGGAGATCCTAAACGTGAAGGTGTAACACTGGGCCCACTAGTGAGTGCGAGCCAAAAAGAGGCTGCAATTCGGGGAGCTGCAAAACTGGCCGAGGAGTGCGAACTGGTATTTGAGGGTGATGCAGGTGCTATCGATGGTGATCAGAGCGGTTATTTTGTAACACAGAAGCTGATGCTCTGTCGCGATCCCGAAAATGCCCAAACGGTTCACGGCACTGAGGTGTTTGGTCCTGTCGCCACACTGATGCCGTATAAAGATACAGCGTCACTGTTTGATCTGGTACGTCGTGGCGGTGGATCCCTGGTCAGCTCAATTTTCACCAATGATGATCAGTTCGCGATCAGGTCAGTTTCAGAACTGGGCTCCACTCACGGGCGACTGCTGATCGTTGATGACAGTATCAGCCGCGGTCACTCTGGTCACGGGAACGTTATGCCGATGTGTAATCACGGTGGACCCGGCCGTGCAGGCGGTGGTAATGAGCTTGGCGGTTTAAGAGGCCTTGCCTTCTATCACGTTCGCACAGCGGTGCAGACCAACGCCAGCCGCGCCAATCAGTTGCTTGGTTTAAACGCCGAACAGGAGGTATAAGATGACTGAACTGGAAACGTTTGAGACGCTGGTACTCAGTAAGAATGCGGGCGTTGTTGAACTGAAACTCAGCCGTCCTGAACGACTCAACAGCTTCAGCAAAACCATGCACCAGGAGCTGAAACAGGCACTAAAGATCATCAAACGCCTGCCCGATCTGAAAGTTCTGGTAATCACCGGCGAAGGTCGGGGGTTCTGCGCCGGGCAGGATCTAGAAGAGCGCCGCATTCCTGAAGGTGAACCCAAGCCAGACCTTGGGGATTCGCTGAAAAACACCTACAGCCCGCTGGTCACCACACTGCGCGAACTACCTGTTCCCGTAATTGCAGCGGTTAATGGTGTCGCTGCCGGAGCCGGTGCCGCCGTAGCGATGGCAGCCGATATTGTGATCGCCAAACGCTCAGCCAAGTTCACCTTTCCATTTAGCCATCTGGGACTGATCCCCGATGCCGGCGCCTCCTCAACCCTGGTGCGCAATCTGGGTCAGGCGCGCGCGATGGCGATCGCCATGCTGGGCGAAGTGGTCGATGCAGAAACCGCGGAGCGTTGGGGGCTTATCTGGGCAGCTGTCGACGATGACTCCTTTGATGAGTACAAGCAATCACTGATCGAGAAACTGACTGGTCGACCCGCACTTGGATTATCTCTTATAAAACGCTCTATGTATCAGTCATTTGAGAATGATTTCTCAACACAGCTTGAACTGGAAAGCAGTTGCCAGAAACTCGCGGGGCGCAACCCTGAATTCTGGCAACGCGTTGATGCCTTTTTAAATAAGAAGTAAAAATTATGAGTCAAAGTTATTTAACAGCAGATCAGATCACTCATGTCGGCGTAATTGGCGCTGGCACCATGGGCGCAGGTATTGCACAGGTTGCAGCGCAGGCCGGACATCAGGTAACCCTGGTTGATCTGAATGGAGAAGCACTGGAGCGCGGGCTCGGCGGTGTTCAGAAGGTACTGAACCGTCTCGCGGAAAAGGGGAAATACAGCGAAGCTGAAGCCAAAGCGATCTTCGAACGTATTACACCTGCAACCAGCCTCGAGTCCCTCGCGGGCACGCAACTGGTTGTTGAAGCGATCGTTGAAAAACTTGAGGTAAAACAATCTGTGTTTGCAGATCTTGAGCGGATCTGTGGCGATGATACCCTGCTGACCAGCAACACCTCATCGATCTCAATCACCTCGATTGGTGCTGCACTTTCCAAACCCGAACGCCTTGCTGGTCTGCATTTTTTTAACCCTGCACCGGTTATGAAACTGGTTGAGGTGATCAAGGGTCTGGCGACCGCACAGCCAGTGATCGACACCCTGCTTGAACTGGCGACACGCTGGGGCAAGGTCGCTGTTGCAGCAAAATCCTCTCCCGGTTTTATCGTTAACCGCGTTGCCCGCCCCTACTATGCCGAAGGGATGCGTCTGGTTGAAGAGGGTGTCGCTGAGCCGGCGATGGTTGACTCTCTGCTGCGAGAAGCCGGTGGTTTCCGTATGGGCCCCTTCGAGCTCACCGACCTGATCGGTCAGGACGTTAACTATGCAGTAACCTGCTCCGTATTTGATGCCTATTATCAGGATCCTCGCTTCAAGCCCTCACTGGTACAGAAAGAGCTGGTCGATGCTGGCTGGTTAGGACGTAAGTCCGGGCGAGGCTTCTATAGTTATGAAGAGGGCAAACAGCTTGCGGCTGATCTTGGCTGGGATGATATCCGTTTTGGTGGTCACTTCCAGATCCGTGAAGTGATTAACTCACCCGCAATCAGCAGTCTGGTTAAGCGCATCGAAGCACAGAATATCAGTATTCCACAGATCTCTGAGGGTGACACTGGAGAGATCCGTTTTGCCAGCGGCGCCCGACTGATGCTGACCAATGGCCAAACCACTCTGGAACGCTGCCTCGAAGAGGATGATCCGTTTATTGTTCAGATGGACCTGGCGCTCGACTACCAAAGCTGCTCAGCACTTGCGATCTCAGTCCATCCTGAGATTCCTGAAGAGGTTTGGACTGAGGTCTACGCCCTGCTCGACTTCCTCGGCATTAAAAGCGTGCGCGTGAAAGATATGCCAGGTCTCGTTGTGATGCGCACCGTATCGATGCTGATTAATGAAGCCTCTGATGCACTGCATCTTGGTATTGCCGATGCTCGTGGCATTGATAATGCGATGTGTTCCGGTGTGAACTATCCGCAGGGACTGTTCAAATGGGCAGATGACCTCGGCGCTAACAGACTGGTTGAAGTGCTGGATAACCTGCAACTGTTCTACGGTGAAGATCGTTATCGCATTTCACCTGCCCTGCAGATGCAGGCGATGCTGAATCAGCCATTCTACGCCGACGAGTTCTGATAAGGATCAAATCTCATGTCTCAGGCTTATATCTGTGCTGCAAAACGCTCTGCTATCGGTCGTTATGCCGGCTCGCTCGCTTCTGTTCGCCCTGATGACCTGCTTGCGCAGGTGATCAGGGGTACGCTCGCTGAAGTGCCTGAATTTGATCCTGCACTGATCGACGACGTACTGATGGGCTGCGCCAATCAGGCGGGAGAGGATAATCGTAACGTAGCCCGCATGGCGACACTGCTGGCGGGGTTGCCGACCACCGTCCCCGCTTCCACCATTAATCGCCTCTGCGGTTCCGGAATGGATGCGGTCGGCACAATGGCACGAGCGATTAAGGCGGGTGAGCTGGAGATTGCACTGGCTGGCGGCGTCGAATCGATGTCACGCGCCCCCTTCGTATTGGGTAAGGCCGAATCAGCCTTCTCCCGTTCACAAAAGATTGAAGACACCACAATGGGCTGGCGTTTTATCAACCCGGCCCTGAAACAAGCTTACGGTGTCGAGACCATGCCGCAGACTGCGGATAACGTTGCGGCAGACTATGGTATTCCACGTGATGCTCAGGATCTGTTTGCTTACCAGAGTCAGATAAAGGCTGCCAACGCACAGCAGGCTGGCCTATTTGCTCCTGAGATTCTGGAGATTGAGATTCCCCAGCGCCGCAGTGAGCCTTTGAAATTCAGTCGTGATGAGCACCTGCGCTCCGAAACGCAGCTTGAAAAGCTCGCCACCCTGAAGCCAGTTAATGGTGAAGGCGGTTCGGTGACAGCGGGTAACGCTTCCGGCATTAATGATGGCGCCTGTGCACTATTACTGGCCAGCGAATCTGCCGCGAGAGATATTAATCTGCAACCGATGGCCCGTGTACTTGGCATGGCCACAGCCGGTGTTGATCCTCGCATTATGGGTGTAGGTCCTATAGATGCAGTCAAACGCGTACTTAAACTGACCAGCCTCAGCCTGAACCAGATCGATCTGATCGAACTCAATGAAGCCTTTGCCTCGCAGGCACTGGGCGTACTTGCTGGCTTAGGGATAGACCCACAGGATCCTCGACTCAACCCGCTGGGTGGCGCTATCGCACTTGGGCATCCGCTGGGTATGAGCGGTGCGCGCCTGATCACAACTGCGACCTATCAGTTACATCGCACCGGCGGAAAATATGCACTATGCACCATGTGCATTGGTGTAGGTCAGGGAATAGCCGTCATTATTGAACGAGTCTAAATTAGCAGCCCAATCACAATAGGAAATATTCATCATACCCAATCAAATATATTGCATTTTATTGTGGCAAATCAAAATAGCCTGCAA
>JBFEXW010000107.1:0-6817 GCA_041562495.1 Marinobacterium sp.
CAGCGCAAGGGGGTCTAACTCACCGCGTTTTATATCCAATCCGCGTGTGATTGCATTCAGGGTCGCAGGTTCAAACTGGGGTTCAACGAAGACACAACCAGCTCGCTGACTCTCTATCGCCTCTCTGATCTGCTGAAGGTGTTTAGCGCCCGGTTTGCGGGCCGGATCGACACTGAATGCCGCAACCTGATTGAGCCCATAATGATCAATCAACCCCGCATAGGCATCATGAAATACGATAAAGCCTCGCTTTTCTAACCCCTTTAGAATTCCCAGATTATGCTGCTCCATCAGAACAACACTCTGCACAAACCCTTCCAGGTTTTTCTGAATCTGAACCTCTTTGTCTGGCATAAACCGGATCAGTTCGTGCGCCAGTCGGTCTGCAAATTGAGTGGCTTCATCGGGCGCCAACCAGGGATGTAGCTCTGAACCATGTTCATGTTCATGCATATCTACCTGTTGCTGATTCTGATGATCATCATGTACTCCATGGTTATCAGCTTCTAAAACCCAGGCAAGATTTGCCACACCCGATGCTTCAATTACACGCTCCAGATAGGGCTCAGTCATCCCGCCGGTCCAGATCAGCAGATCAGCCTTTGCCAAGGATTTCCGATCCGATGGACGTAACGAAAAATCATGTGGCGAGGCGCCCGGCGGCAGCAACGTATCGACTTCGGCAACCCCTGAGGCTATCTCCGACGCGATCAGGCTGATCGGCTTAATACTGGCGACCAGATTCAGGTCCGCTGCAAATGTAGAACTACTAGCAATTGATACTAGTACAGCCAGGGTGGCGCGAAAATTCATTTAAAAATTCCTTACAATAACAACATCAATTCGGCAAAAGCACTGTTATAATATAACAATATCTATCTAATGGACGCCAGATGTTAGAGTCAAATATCGCCTTTAATCAGCCACACAACCATAGTCGCTGTATCGAAAGTGCACTGGAGAGCGCGCGCGCCCTGAGCAAAGCACGCGGGCAACGATTAACGCCCATTCGTGAGCTGGTGTTAAAGCTTGTCTGGCAGAGTCACAAGCCACTCGGCGCCTATGAACTGCTTCCTGCGCTGGCTGAGGCTGGCTTTAACTCGGCACCACCGACTGTATACCGGGCACTGGAATACCTGCTGGAGCTTGGTCTGGTCCACAGAATCAGTCTGTTAAACGCGTTTGTTGGTTGTCCCGAGCCTCAGCACCAGCACCCCAGCGGATTTATGATCTGTCGTAAGTGCAAGACAACAGCTGAACTGGATACCAGTCAGTTCAGTCAGGATCTGGGGAATAAAGCGAAGGAGCTGGGTTTCCTGATTGAAGAGGAAACCCTTGAGCTGGTTGGACTCTGCCAGCAGTGTCGGGAGAAACAAGATGTCTAACCCTGATCTGGTAAGACTCACCAATATCAATCTGGAGTTTGGCCACAAACAGGTGCTGACCAATATCAGCCTCAATCTCCATGATAACTGTATTACCACACTGATCGGACCGAATGGTGCAGGTAAATCCAGCTTGGTTAAAGTACTGCTCAGGTTACAGCAACCGACCTCTGGCGAACTCTGGCATCGACCTGACCTTAAGATCGGCTATATGCCCCAGAAACTACATATTGATCAAACGATGCCGCTCAGTGTCAGACGCTTTATGTCGCTACCCTATCCGCATCCGATCGATAAACTGAAATCGGCGCTGGATGCGGTGGGCAGCATTCATCTGCTGGATGCCTCGGTACACGACCTGTCTGGCGGTGAAACACAGCGGGTTCTGCTTGCCCGGTCTCTGCTGCTTGAACCACAGCTGTTGGTACTCGATGAACCGGTTCAGGGCGTCGATATTAACGGCCAGACCGAACTTTATCGTCTGATCGCCGAGATACGCCATGAGCGAAAGTGTGGCGTACTGATGGTCTCTCACGATCTTCACTTGGTGATGGCGGCAACCGATCATGTGATCTGCCTGAACAAGCACGTCTGCTGCGCGGGCCATCCTGAATTAGTTACGGAACATCCAGAATACCTGGAACTCTTTGGCCCGGCACAAGCATCAACGCTGGCACTCTATAATCACCAGCATAACCACCGACATAATCTTCATGGTGATGTAGTGAAAACACAGGGCTCATCAGACTGCTGCGGAGGTCATCATGGCTGATTTTCTGATCTATGCAGTGATTGCCGGCATCTGTGTCGCACTGGTCGCAGGACCACTTGGCTCCTTTGTCGTATGGCGGCGGATGGCCTATTTTGGTGACACACTGGCGCACTCTGCGTTACTGGGTGTTGCCGTTGGATTTATCTTTGAGATCAATATGAGTCTGGCCGTTGTGCTCTGCTGCGTATTGATATCTCTGGCACTGGTCGGTTTGCAGCGTAAGCACTGGGTCGCTACGGACACACTGCTTGGCATTATGGCGCATAGCTCACTTTCAATGGGGCTTATTGCCGTATCCCTGCTAGATAACGTCAGAATTGACCTGCAGGCGTACCTGTTTGGCGACCTGCTTGCTGTGACACCTGAGGATCTCTGGGCTATCTGTATCGGTAGTCTGGTCGTGCTGATCCTGATCAGACTGATGTGGCGACCGCTGTTGGCACTAACCATCAATGAAGATCTGGCTAAGGTGGAGGGTGTTCCGGTAGGGCGTTACAAACTCGCACTGATGCTGGTGATAGCGATGGTCATTGCAGGCGCGATGAAACTGGTAGGTATTCTACTGATCACTTCACTGCTGATTATGCCTGCTGCTGCCGCAAGGCGCCTGTCTCAGACACCCGAGCAGATGGCCGTGTTCGCTTCAGTGATCGGCAGTCTGGCGGTAATCGGCGGGATTACGCTCTCTTGGGAGATCGATACTCCAGCAGGGCCTTCGGTTGTAGTTACTGCACTGGCGCTCTTTCTGCTGATCTTTTTCGCACCACGACCGACTAGCGCCAGCCGATGAGTTCATCTTTTAAACTGTATCTATATAACAGACAACGTCACCACCAGATCTGGTCGCTTGCCTGGCCAATGCTGCTGTCAAATATCAGTGTTCCTCTAGTCGGACTGGTCGATAGCGCGGTGGTTGGGCACCTTGATGACCCCCGCCATCTAGCAGCCGTTGCACTGGGGGCGACCCTGTTTACCAGTATCTACTGGGCATTTGGCTTCCTCAGAATGGGCACTACAGGTCTGGTTGCGCAGGCTCACGGGCGCGATGATGCCGACCAGAACCGTACACTTCTGACTCAATCCCAACTCTTTGCGCTGATTCTGGCGTTCGGCCTGATTATTCTGCAATACCCGATAATCACCACCGGCCTCTGGTTAATGGGCCCGGATCCAAATCTGCTACCGCTGGCAGATAGTTACGCAACTATCAGAATCTGGGGAGCACCTGCTGCGTTGCTCAATTACGTACTGATCGGCTGGTTTGTTGGCAATCAAAATACACGTATTCCGCTAATTCTGCTAACACTGACTAACAGTGTAAATCTTCTTCTTGATCTGCTGTTTGTCTGGGGGTTTGGCTGGGGTGCCTCGGGCGTCGCCACCGCAACGCTGATCGCCGAATATACAGGATTGTTGGTCGGCCTCGGTTTCGCGCTTCCGATGAGCAGAGCACTCGGTGGAACGATCGATACTCAACTGCTGAGACGCTTTAGTGGCTACGCGGAACTGGTCAGGGTTAACCGCTACCTTTTTGTACGAACTGCGCTGCTACTATTTATGTTTGCGTTCTTTACCGCACAGGGGGCTCGCTTAGGGACCGAAGTGCTATCAGCGAACGCGTTGCTGCTCAATTTCCTGATGCTGATATCTCATGCACTTGATGGGTTCGCCCACGCCAGTGAAGCGGTATGCGGACGCTACGCCGGTGCCAAAGACCGGGATAGCTTCTACTCCTCGGTAGCCAGCGCCGCGCTCTGGTCACTGATCTTTGCCTTAGGGCTAACCGCAGTGTTTGTTCTCTTCGGTGATCTGATTCTGAATCTGATGACCGGTATAGACTCGGTTAAGCAGCTGGCATCCACCTATCTGCCCTGGGTCTGGGTTCTACCGTTGATCGCGGTGGGAAGCTACCTGCTCGATGGTATTCTAATCGGTACGACTCAGGTTAAAGCGATGCAGCAGATTCTGATTCTGACGGTACTTTTTGTATTTCTACCTGTTTGGTGGATAACCCGTGATCTGGGTAATACAGGCCTGTGGATAGCTTTTCTCTGCGCTTTTATCGCGCGCGGCCTGGCAGGTCTCTACTACTATCTGAAGTTCAGTCGCGAGGGTACCTGGTTCCGCATCGATTAGTGTCGCGCGGTCAATCGCGTCCAAGACGCTTCGCTAGCTGCAGGCACTCCTGATGACAGGGACAACTGATCAGGTGGTCATTGATATATCCACAGGCCTGTAGATAGGCGTAGATGATAGTCGAACCAAAGAAGCGAATACCTCTGGCTTTCAGATCTTTCGCAATCTGCTGCGAAACTGGCGTTTCTGCTGGAATCTCCTCTAGTGAGGACCAGTTGTTTGTCTGAACTTTCCCAGCTGTGAAATGCCATAGATAGTTACTAAAACCATCACACTCTTTCGAGATCTCCAGAAAAATCTGAGCATTGCGAATCGAGCTTTCTATTTTTGCCCGATTCCGAATCACTCCGGGATCGGCCAGCATCGCATCAATCTCCGCACTACCAAAACCAGCTACAATGGCCGGCTCAAAGTCACGATAGTGCTTCTGATAAGCTGCGCGCTTATTAAGCACCGTTCGCCAGCTGAGTCCGGCCTGTGCGGATTCGAGCACCATAAACTCAAACAGCGTACGGTCATCCGTTTTCAGACGCCCCCACTCATTATCGTGATACAAGTGCTCGAGCTCTGAATGACGTGCCCAGCCACAGGTTAAAGGTTGAGCAGTCATCAGTTTCAGTGATCCCTGTTCTGCACTTTCGGATTTACGAAAAACTTAATCGGTTGCGCCTGAGTCTCCGCAGGCTCAGTTTTGTTCTGAGCAGACTTCTCTGTGCTGACCCGGGTTTCCAACTCCTGAGGTTCTGGCCGGCCATCCAGACGCAGCGAATCTTCAAAGCCGCACTTTACGCACTCCCGATACTCACGCTCCTCATCGCGATACATACGTGTGCTGTCCATTACAGCACAACGAGGGCATACCACTCCCGCAATAAAGCGTTTTTTTACCTGTGTCATTCCTACCCCTAAGCCGCTATGCCTGAATGACGCAACAGCGCATCAACTTCCGGCTCGCGCCCTCTGAACGCTACGAAGAGCTCCATCGGCTCCTGAGACCCACCTTTTTCAAGGATTTCAGTTCTGAAAGAGCGTCCGGTTTCCTCGTTAAACACGCCCTCCTCTTCAAAACGGGAAAAGGCATCCGCAGAGAGTACTTCAGCCCATTTATAACTGTAATATCCTGCAGCATAACCACCGGCAAAAATATGGCTGAAGCTGTTCTGGAAGCGGTTGTAGCTCGGTGGTGTCAGCACAGCGACCTGCTCGCGTACCTGATCCAAAACCTGCTGCACCTGTGTCTCGCCCCGCTGGTACTCCATATGCAGTTTGAAGTCGAACAGTGAGAACTCTAACTGGCGCACCATCATCATTCCCGACTGGAAGTGCTTGGCATCAAGCATTTTGGTCAGGAGCGATTCTGGCAACGGTTCGCCGGTTTCAAAATGACCAGAGATTACCGCCAGCGCTTCCGGTTCCCAGCACCAGTTTTCGAGGAACTGACTGGGCAGCTCTACTGCATCCCAGGCAACACCATTGATACCACTGATATCTGAGAACTCCATCTGCGTCAGCATATGATGCAGTCCGTGGCCAAACTCATGGAACAGCGTTGTGACTTCGTCATGGGTGAGCAGTGCCGGCTGATCGCCCACTGGTGGTGTAAAATTGCACACCAGATAGGCTACTGGCAGTTGCAGCCCCTGAGCGGTCTGGCGACGAACACGACAGTCATCCATCCAGGCACCACCACGCTTCCCAGCGCGGGCAAAGGGATCAAGATAGCAGTAAGCAAACGTCTCGCCATTACGTGACAACTCAAACAGACGTACATCAGGGTGATAGGTATCGAACTCCGACAGTTCTTTGAACTCAACATCAAAGAGTTTACCGGCAACATGGAACAGACCGTTTAAAACCCCTGGTAGTGGGAAATAGGGTCTTAGCTCCTGCTGGGAGATCTCAAAACGCTGCTGCTTCAGCTTCTCCGCGTAATAGGTGACATCCCAGGGCTGTAGCTGGTCAATCTCTCCCAGTCTCTCGGCAAAGCCGCGCAGCTCAGCAAGCTCAGCTTCCGCCTGTGGCTTACTGCGTTTCGCCAGATCCTCCAGAAACAGAGTCACCTGATCACTACTCTGCGCCATCTTGGTCGCCAGTGAATACTCAGCGTAGTTATCAAAACCAAGAAGCTTGGCCAGCTCCAGGCGCAAGGTCAGAATCTGATCGATCAGGCCAGTGTTATCCCATTGACCAGCATTTGGTCCCTGATCAGAGGCTCGCGTTGCATAAGCTTGATAGATCTCCTGACGCAGCTCACGCTTCTCGGCATGCAGCATCACTGAGTAGTACACCGGAAAATCCAGTGTCAGCACCCAGCCTTGCAACTCACGTGTTTCTGCTGCCTGTTGGGCACCAAGCAGTACATGCTCAGGCAACCCCTCCAGATCAGCTTGGTCAACTATATGTTTGTACCAGCCCTGAGTTGCATCAAGCACATTTTCGGAAAATTTGGTGGTCAGTTCCGACAGCTTCAGTTGCAGTTCCGCATAACATTTCTGTTGATCCTCTGGCAACGCAATACCCGACA
>JBFEXW010000108.1:0-6776 GCA_041562495.1 Marinobacterium sp.
CCCCCACCAAAGCACCAGCCGAGCGTGGCAACCTTTCCAGAGGATTTCGGATGCGTTTTTAACCAATCCACCCAGGCAACCAGAGATTCTGTCGCCTGCGCTGGATCCATTCCCTGCATTAACGCCCTGGCTTCTTGTGCCGTCCCGCCATACTGACCACCATAAAGATCAACTGCCAGAGCGATATACCCCTGTTCAGCAAGCTCATTTGCAACAGCTCTGATCTGATCGTTCAGCCCCCACCACTCATGTATCAGCAGCACCGTTGGAGCAGATTCAGCGTTCTCAGGCATTGCGAGATCAGCCGTAACCTTTCGCCCATTCGTCAATATCAGCGTTACGGTTTCCATCTTAGCGCCAGCCGCCTGAGCCAAAATAGGATCTGCAAGCACAACCGCCAAAGGCAGAGTCGCCATCCCTTTAAGAAAACGCCGCCGTTGCTGATCCGTAGCCACCGGAGGAGGCGTACCAGAGTTGGTATAACCACAACCGATTTCAGTGCACATTTTTATCCTCACTAAGCATTTCTGTTATCCAGCTCCTCCGATCAGTATAGGCAATGCTCAAACAAAACATAAAAGCCGGGGGGCGAAAAACAGATTCATGATACTGATCAGCTCTCAAATACTAGAATTTAGACTAAGCTTAATGGCGAAGATAAACATCAACCTGAGCTTGGGTATATTCCATTGAGCGAGCAATCTCAGCCGCTGACCCATCATGGACGAACGGCTAATGAATTCAAGCAAGCAGCTCTGACAAAGGTTTACATCTCAGCTCTTCTGCTGCTGATGTATATCGTTTACGCTTTTTATACAGACCACAAGCCGGATCTTTATCTGGCGCTGATCCTTTTCACCGTTCCTCTTCTAGGGCTAATCACCCTCCTCGGTTTCGGCAACAACATCGAGCTAACCGAAAAGCTTCTTTTCTATCTGCGAAGCTACTCAATGCTGTCGTTACTTTTTGGATCTCTATTTATCGCTGACCAGAATGACTCTTTCCGTTTGCGACTGGTATTTTTATATGCGATTTTTTATTTCGCATATATCACTGACTTCCTCTACGTTCATCGCGTCAGGTTTTCTCTATTTGTCCTGATTGGATCTGCCGGGACCTTCGTTCTACCTGTAGATCTCAACACTCAATTCATGCTGTTACTCTGCATAATATTTATGACTGCCTTAGGCTATGACACAGTGCGACTACGTGAAGCCAATGCACGCCTAAATAAAGAACTGGCTGAAACATCGGAAGATCAGATCTACAAACTCTCACATTACGATTCTTTAACCGGCCTGCCTAACCACATTCTGATGCGCGAGATTGGCCTGCAGTATGAGAAGGAGATGAGCTGGGAGAGAACGAACATCGCGATGATGGCGATCGGACTCGATGGATTCAAAGCGATTAACGAATCCCTCGGCAACTAAGTCGGCGATCAGGTATTGCGCCAGATCGCGCACAGGATTGCCCGCTGTACTGGTAGTGAAGAGTTGCTTGCCCGATATAGTGGAGATCAGTTCACACTCGCAATGATCAACTACCCGGACACACAGCTGATAGAACTCCGTGCCAAACAGATACTCTGTGCGATCTCGCAACCTCTCGAGCTTGACGGTGAACAACTGATGCTAACTTGCAGTATCGGTATCGCAATAAGAGAGCACGCAGATGACAGCTTCGCACTACTTGCCCAGCATGCCGAAAGCGCAATGAACGAGGCCAAGCTACGCGGCAAGAACCGCTACCTGTTTTTTGAAACACTGATGATGCGCATATCTCAGGATCGCCTGAGGATCGAGTCTGCACTGCGGCTCGCAGTTAAAGAGATGACTAACTTTCAACTGGTCTACCAACCCAAGCTCAATATACAGACTGGAGAGGTTGCCGGAGCCGAAGCCCTGATACGCTGGAACGATCCAAATTTGGGCAATGTCCGTCCCGACCAGTTTATCTACATAGCCGAAAAAACCGGGTTAATCATTCCACTTGGCTACTGGATTTTCCGCACCGCCATCAAAAACTTTGAAATACTGGAAGCTGAGGGTGTTGAGCTTCCAAGCCTCAGCATCAACCTGTCCGCAACACAGTTTCAGGATCCTGCTTTGCTAAATACGCTTTCACAGATACTGCAAAGCACCTCAATCAACCCGGAAAAGATTGACATAGAACTGACTGAAAGCGCGATGATGAACCGTCCCGACGAGGGGTGGAAAACACTGGAACAACTCAAGTCACAGCGACTAAGCTTGTCTATCGATGATTTTGGTGTTGCCTACTCGTCACTCAGCTACCTGAAACGCCTGCCTGCGGATAGATTAAAGATCGACCGCTCATTCATTATCGAGATCACTGACCATGTTGATGACCAGTCGATCACCTCCAGCATCATCGTTATGGGCCACAAACTGGGGCTTAAGGTTTTAGCTGAAGGCGTCGAAACCAAAGAGCAGTTGGAGATACTTAAAGAGATGGGTTGCGATGAGATCCAGGGGTTCTACTATGCAAAACCGCTGGCATTCGATGAATTCAAACGCTTTTTAACGAAATAGACCAAGCATCAATTATTCGTTCTCAAACAAAAAACCCACATCCTTCGATGTGGGTTTTAATCAGGCCAATCTATAGCAGATTAGCCAACAAACTTGATCATAACGCCTGCTGCAACTGCAGATCCAATAACACCCGCAACGTTTGGCCCCATCGCATGCATCAGCAGAAAGTTCTGTGAGTTAGCCTCAAGTCCCAGCTTATTAGATACACGCGCTGCCATAGGTACGGCAGATACACCAGCTGAACCGATCAGCGGATTGATCGAATTACCACCCTGCATCTTATTAAGGGCCTTCGCCATTAGCACACCACAGGCGGTACCGATACCGAACGCAATGACGCCCAGCACGAGAATTCCCAGCGTCTGAAGATCCAGGAACTTGTCAGCGCTCAGCTTAGAGCCTACTGATAGCCCAAGGAAGATCGTTACTATATTAATCAATGCGTTCTGAGAGGTATCACTCAGACGATCAACCACACCACATTCACGCATCAGATTACCGAAGCAGAACATACCCAGCAGCGGAGCCGCATCCGGTAGCAGGAGCGCAACCAGCATCAGCAACACGATAGGGAAGAGAATCTTCTCGGTCTTAGATACGTGACGCAACTGATGCATAGTGATCTTGCGCTCAGCTTCAGTGGTCAGCGCGCGCATGATAGGCGGTTGAATAAGCGGCACCAGCGCCATATAGGAGTACGCAGCCACTGCAATGGCACCAAGCAGATGCGGTGATAGCAGACTGGCAACGTAGATCGCTGTCGGACCATCAGCACCGCCGATGATTCCGATTGCGGCGGCATCCTGAATGGTGAAGTCCATTACACCAACTGAAGTCAGCCCCACTGCGCCGAGAACGGTTGCAAAGATACCAAACTGAGCTGCTGCCCCCAAGAACAGTGTTTTAGGGTTTGCCAGCAACGGACCAAAGTCAGTCATCGCTCCAACACCCATAAAGATAACCAATGGAGCTGCACCTGACGCTATAGCAACGGTATAGAAGTTATACAGCATACCGTTGTTATAACCTGCATCCTGAGCAATACCTACAGCCGCAGTATGCGCTGCAGAGCCAGCCATATGGTAGGCCTCTATCAGTGCATGCGGATCGGTACCGGTTACACCCAACACATTAGCCAATGCCTGCATAACTTCAGGCTTGGCAAAGTGTATGGCGTTTTCCACCGCTGGATAAGCGAGGCCCGCCTCGGGAATGTTGGACAGAATGCCACCAAAACCGATCGGTACCAGCAGCAAAGGTTCAAAGTTTTTACGTATCGCAAGATAGAGCAGCAACATGCCGATCAACATCATCACCGCCTGACCGGCAGTGATGTTGTAGATCCCAGAAGCTACCCAGAGTTCAAGGAGCTTGTCCATGAAAACGTTACCTCAGAGTTAGCCCAGAGTGACGAGCGTGTCGCCGACTTGCACCGAATCGCCCTCTTTAACTTCCACGCTACCGATAACACCGGCACGTGCAGCACGAACTTCAGTCTCCATTTTCATCGCTTCAAGAATAACAATCACGTCACCTTCCTGAACGGACTGACCTACTGCCACCTGAACTTTCCAGATGTTACCCGCCAACGGAGCTGGCACAGGTTCTGCATTACCAGCAGGTGCTGCGGCAGGAGCAGACGCAGCCGAGGCTGCCGGAGCTACGGCACTGATATCACCACCCTCAGTTACCTGAACAACGTAGTTCTGTCCGTTGACTGTAATTGTGTAGACCTCTGGGCCAGATTTCTTAGATGCTGCCATTGCTTGAGCGTCCTCTAAAGTAGGTACAGGTTCAAACGCGTCCGGATTGCCGCGATTTTCAAGGAATTTAAGACCGATTTGCGGAAAGAGTGCATAGGTAAGAACGTCATCAATTTCACGCTCACCAGACTCCAGTTTAATACCTTTATCAACTGCGATATCTTTGAGTTCACCTACCAGCTTGTCCATCTCTGGTTCAAGCAGGTCTGCCGGGCGACATGTGATCGCTTCACCTCCATCCAAAACTTTTTCCTGAAGCTCTACATTATATGCAGCCGGCGCAGCACCGTATTCACCTTTAAGAATACCCTGCACCTCTTTGGAGATTGTTTTATAGCGCTCACCAACCAGAACGTTGATAACTGCCTGAGTTCCGACGATCTGAGAAGTAGGCGTTACCAGCGGGATATAACCCAAGTCCTCTCGAACACGCGGGATCTCAGCCAATACTTCATCAAATTTATCCGCAGCGCCCTGCTCTTTTAACTGGCTCTCCATGTTAGTCAACATGCCACCAGGAACCTGCGCTACAAGAATACGGCTATCTGTACCACGCAGAGAGCCTTCAAACTTCGCATATTTCTTACGCACTTCGCGGAAGTATGCAGCTACTTCTTCCAGTGCCTGAAGATCCAGACCTGTATCACGATCTGTCCCGGAAAGCGCAGCGACAACTGATTCTGTTGCTGTGTGTCCATAGGTCATCGACATAGAAGAGATAGCCGTATCGACGCGATCGATTCCTGCCTCTACCGCTTTAAGAATTGTCATATCCGACAATCCCGCTGTGGCGTGTGCGTGTAGCTGAACCTCCAGGCCGGTCTGAGCTTTAAGGCGCGAAACCAGATCAAACGCTCCATAAGGCGTCAGGATGCCTGACATATCCTTAATCGCGATAGAGTCTGCACCCAGATCCTCAAGCGACTTAGCGTAGTCTACCCATGTATCGATTGTATGAACCGGGCTGGTTGTATAGGAGATTGTCCCCTGCGCATGCTTGCCTGTCTTTTTAACTGCAGTAATAGCACGTTCAAGGTTTCGCGGATCATTCATCGCATCAAAGATACGGAATACGTCGATACCGCTTTCAGCAGAGCGCTCAACAAAGCGATCCACCACGTCATCTGCATAGTGTCGGTAACCCAGCAAGTTCTGGCCACGGAGCAGCATCTGCTGCCGTGTATTTGGCATAACCGCCTTGAGCTCACGTATACGCGTCCAGGGATCTTCACCGAGATAACGTATGCAGGAATCGAAGGTAGCTCCACCCCAACTTTCGAGCGACCAGTAACCGATCTTATCGAGTTTTTCAGCAATCGGCAGCATATCATCCAGACGCAGACGGGTTGCGAACAGCGACTGATGCGCATCACGCAGAACAACGTCGGTGATACCGAGAGGCTTCTTAGCTTCAGACATAAAAGACAATTCTCTCTAGTTGATAATCAGGCCAGGCCCTAAATTATTACTTGGAACGGTACTTATGTACCGCCGCGGTTAGAACAGCTAACAACTCATCGTTACTACCCGCTGCTGATTTAACGACAGCAGGCTTAGCTGAGGGTTTCGCGACAGGCTCCGGCATATACTTCTGCACCAGCTTTGACATAAAACCGGTTGCAAAAACCAGAAGCGTAAGGAAAACGAACACGAATCCCATACCAAAGACCAGCAGTGAGAGGCCTTCTGATACCAGGTTTTCCATCCGCAGGTGCTCCTATTATTAGTTCTCTACACATGCGAGTAATAACAACACTCACATCTTTGTTCAGGTGCTGCTTCAGCACCCCCGGTCCTCGCCAGCCACCGGACACGAAACACCCGGCCGCCAACGCAACAGATATCTTTATCCCATAGTGAAATTGATTCCGCAAGCGGAAGAAAAGTGTAGTTTTTTTACAGATTTGTCGGATTTTTTTATATTTTTCCGTTAGTTGGATGGACCAAGCCCAATAACCATCTAGGGTACAACGCCTTAAACCATCGAGCGTATGTCAGAAATCAGGTCACTATCCCGCATCAATCAGTAGACGAAAGGCGCGCAGATATAATGCTAAAGGTGTAGGCCACCAAAAAAAAAAAAACGAGAGGATTTAACGGGCTGATTAACAGAGGCATGGAAAATTGGCGTGACCGGCAAGTTTGTTCGTATCATCCTGATACCGCCCCTTCGGGGTCATCGCCGCTGGCGATGCTCAAATAACTCCGGACGCACTGACCGCCCAACGGACACCTGCCGCATTTATATCTAATCTATTCAGTTACTGGGTAATTTTGGAAGACTTTCCAGAAATGGCGCGCCCGGCACGATTCGAACGTGCGACCGCCTGGTTCGTAGCCAGGTACTCTATCCAGCTGAGCTACGGGCGCGTAAAGATGATTGCAGTAGAAGATGGCGCGCCCGGCACGATTCGAACGTGCGACCGCCTGGTTCGTAGCCAGGTACTCTATCCAG
>JBFEXW010000109.1:0-6743 GCA_041562495.1 Marinobacterium sp.
CCCCAGCACGACAGAGATCAAACGCATATCATCACGCTTGGCCGACGCAACCAGACAGAAACCCGCCTCATCCGTATGCCCCGTTTTCACTCCATCCACCGTTTCATCACGCCACAGCAGGCGGTTACGGTTTGGCTGACGAATATCGTTATAGGTAAAGTATTTCTGACCATAGATCGCGTAGTGTCCGGGGAAATCCCGAATAAGCGCCTGTGCTATCAACGCCAGATCGCGGGGAGATGAGTAGTGACCTTCAGCCGGCAGGCCCGTAGCATTTACAAAATGGGTATTTTTCAGTCCAAGCCTCTGGGCATGTTGGTTCATCAGATCAGCAAAGGCCTCTTCACTTCCTGCCACATATTCCGCAAGCGCGACAGAGGCATCGTTTCCAGACTGAATAATGACACCATGCAA
This sequence comes from Marinobacterium sp., assembly GCA_041562495.1. GTDB lineage: Bacteria > Pseudomonadota > Gammaproteobacteria > Pseudomonadales > Balneatricaceae > Marinobacterium_E. The sequence continues at coordinate 415 of JBFEXW010000109.1, forward strand.
CAGGTCACTCAGCGGCACCTGCGTCCCTTCGCGGACAAACATTCGGGAGCCCGGTGTCTTCCAGGCTTTAACACTGATAGGCACCAGATCGGAATCACGGATATTACCCCGGGAGATCTCATGCTCAACGATATAACTGGTCATCATTTTGGTCAGCGATGCCGGAGCAAACCGGCCATCAGCGCCCGATTCAGCAATCACCTTACCGGTGGATGCGTCCATCACCAGATAGGCACTGGCAGCTAGTTGCGGCGTTGCCGGAACCACAGCAGCCTGCAGATTAAAGACTGACAGAACAAGTACGATAAAAAGTGAAACCCTGACCTTAGATAACATCACAAAACTTCTATTTTCTGGTTAATGGAAAGTTACGGAGAGTCTACCAATATTGGCGATGAATAGCCTGCTCCCATAATCTGATCGACCATCCCCTGCAACGACAGACCGGCGGCCAGAGGCCCGACCAGTACCCGATGCAGTCGGCGTCCACCCGACTCAACCTCAACGACCTGTACACTGGCTGGCAAACGTTCTGACAGTCGACGCTGAGCGTTCAGGGCATTATTGGGATCACCATAGGCCCCGACCTGAAGATACTGACCTGAGACCACCGCTCCATTCAACCGAGGTTCCGGGATCGGCTGAGTTGACTGAATCACTGGTGTTACCGGGATCTGGGCTGCACCCACATCAATTCCTTCGACCCGCACATGGCCCGTCCCCTTGGACAACATTCCCAGTCGCGCCGCCGCGGCATAGCTGAGATCGATCAAACGATCGCCATGGAAAGGGCCTCGGTCATTTACCCGTACGATCACCTGATTACCGTTATCGAGATTGGTCACTCTGGCAAAACTTGGAATAGGCAGGCTTTTGTGTGCAGCAGACATCTTATAGATATCGTAGATTTCACCATTCGCTGTTTCATGTCCATGAAACTTCAGCCCATACCAGGATGCTGTTCCCTCAGCGACATAACCCACATGGCTGGGTAAAACTGAATAGCTCCGCCCCCACACCTGATAGGTCGGCTTGTTGCCGCCGCGACTGTAGGGCAGGGAAACGGGCACGGCATCGGGGATGCCACTCACATCGGGCGGACTGACCGGTGCTTTATCATCACGCATCGTATAGCGGGAATCTGACTCGCGATCGAGAAGAGAACAACCGGTAAGAACCAACAGTGCATACAACGACAGGACCAGGATACGCAAAACACTAGCTCTCCGACCGTTTAGCGATTTCATCAGCAATCAACTGACTGAGTTCATAGACTGCATTCGCATAGAGGCGACTATGGTTATAACGGGTAATGACATAGAAGTTGTGCAGACCGAGCAGGTAGTGATCGCCGTCAGCCGTCACCATGCGCATCAGCGTTGCTTTAGCATCGCGGTCGATCCCTGTTCGAGTATCAACTCCGCGCTGATGCCATTCATCAATCGTGACCTCAGGTACCAGACTCTGGTTAATCCACTTCTCGTCAGGATGACCGTTGAAAACCACATTGGTTGTAACCGGCCCACCCTTTTTCCATCCATGTCGGGCAAAGTAGTTAGCCACGCTACCGATCGCATCAACCGGATTACTCCAGATATCTCGCTTACCATCACCATCAAAGTCGACTGCATATTCGAGATAGCTCGATGGGATAAACTGTCCATACCCCATCGCGCCGGCATAGGAGCCTTTCAGTGATCCCGGTTCAATATTTTCCTGATTAATCAGACGGATATAATCAGCCAACTGACCACGGAAGAAATCCGCTCTTTTGGGAAAATCAAATCCCAGCGTAGCCAGTGCATCTAACACGCGATAGCTGCCTGTGACTCTACCAAAACGTGTTTCAACTCCCATAATTGCCAGAATAATCTCAGCCGGAACACCATACTGAGACTCAGCACGTTTCAGAGCGGTCCTATTCGCACCCCAGAACTCAACTGCCTGTGCCACACGTTTGGGTTCGATAAAGATCTTACGATACTCACCCCAGTTGAGGCGGTGTTCCGCCGGACGGCTCATTGCATCAAGGATAGACTGTTTTCTTTCCGCCCTCGCAAGGATAGAGCGCACATAGGTCTCTTCAAACCCATAGGCCTTCAGCTCGCCGACCAGCTTCGCGGCATCCGGATGGGTGTCATATCCCGCCCAGCTCTGAAGCGCTACCAGACTCGCAAACACTGCGATTAAGGGTTTAAACCAGCGATTTGTTTGCAACATAGAATGCACCTTTAACTATACAGAGACTGCCTAACGCCGAACCATCTGTCGATGCGTTTGGATAGACATCAGAATGCCAAATCCAACCATCAACGTCACTATTGATGTACCACCATAACTCACCATCGGTAGCGGTACACCCACCACTGGCAAAATACCGCTAACCATCCCGATATTCACAAACACATAGACAAAAAAGGTCAGGGTCACTGAACCTGCCAACAACCGGGAAAAGCTATCCTGAGCCTGTACTGCAATTAGCAGCCCGCGGCCAATAATCAGCAAATACAGCGCCAGAAGCACGAGCACCCCGGTCATGCCCAGCTCTTCACCTATCACCGCGATAATAAAATCAGTATGTGATTCGGGCAGGAAGTTGAGCTGCGACTGAGTACCCTGCATCCAGCCCTTGCCTGCAAGACCACCGGAACCGATCGCGGTTTTAGACTGAATAATATTCCAGCCCGACCCCAGAGGATCACTCTCGGGATCAAGGAACGTAAGGACCCGCTGCTTCTGATAATCTTTCATAATCATCCATAGTCCGGGAAGAGCAGCAGTTGCAACCGCCAGAGCCGCAAAGATCCAGCGCCAGTAGATACCGGAAAAGAGCAGAACAAACACACCCGAAGCACCGATCAGTAGCGCCGTTCCCAGATCGGGTTGTTTCATGATCAGCGCAAAGGGTACGGCGACCATAATCAAACTGAAAAATATCTGTTTAAAGCCGGGCGGTAGAGGAAATCTCGCCAGATAGCCGGCGATCATGATCGGTAGAATCAACTTCATAATTTCCGACGGCTGGAAGCGGAAACCGGGCAATTGAATCCAGCGCTGAGCGCCTTTCGCCCCCACACCGGCGACCAACACCGCGACCAGAAGAACCAGTCCCAGCACATAGATCCAGGGCCCCACCCGAGACAGAGTGCGGGGTGGTATCTGGGCCAGAACGACAAGTGCAAAGAAGCCAGCCCCCATACGTAGCGCCTGCCGCTCCACATACCCCCAGTCCTGACCTGAAGCACTGTAAAGTACAAACAAGCCATAGCCACAGAGTGCCAGCAGCAGTAGAAGCAGCGGCAGATCCAGATGTGTATAACTCCACCAGCCAACCGGCTTGCGCAATGATGCACCTTCTGCGCCCAGTGTTCGCTGAAAATCAGACCTAGACATCAATCATCCCCCAGCGAGTCTTCATAGTCACCGGTTAACCAGGCATCAATCACCTCTCGCGCAACGGGTGCTGCCGCCCGCGATCCACCTTCACCGTTTTCAACAATCACGGAAACCACGATCTGTGGATCTTCTGCCGGAGCGAAAGCGATAAACAGCGCATGGTCTCGATGGCGCTCCAGCAACGCCTCAGAGTCATACTCGGCATCCTGTTTAATACCGACCACCTGTGCCGTACCCGTTTTTCCCGCCATGATATAGGCAGCGCCAGCTCCGGCTCGACGAGCGGTCCCATATTTAGCGTTAACTACATCAACCATTCCCTGAATCACCTTGTCCCAGTACTCCGGATGGTTAAGGGTGATATTTGCCGGTCTGGGTTTCGCCTCAAGCTCCGATAGCAGTTGCTGCTGATCCTTGGTAAGCCCCTGCTCAGCAATAACGCGCTTAAGTAGTTGGGGTCTGACCCAATGGCCTTTGTTAGCCAGTACAGAAGTTGCCGTTGCCAGTTGCAGTGGCGTAGTGATCATAAATCCCTGACCAATCGAAAGGTTAAGGGAATCCCCGGGATACCAGGGCAGATTATCGCGTTCTCTTTTCCACTGACGTGAGGGCAGAATCGCTGCATTTGCTTCAGACATATCCAGACTGGTTACCGAGCCAAAACCGAACCGCCCAAGATAATCGGAAAAAACATCGATATCGGTCCGGGATGCCACATCGTAAAACCAGACATCACAGGACTCTGCGAGTGCATGATTCAGGTCTACATGCCCATGACCGCCACGTTTCCAGTCACGATAGCGACGACCATTTTTAGTCAACTGAAAATAGCCCGGATCCCAGACTTCATGATCAATTGGAACACTCCCGCTATCCAGCGCCGCTATCGCAGTAAACGGCTTTAGCGTAGACCCTGGCGGATAAAGACCACGTATGGCTCGGTTGTAGAGCGGCAGATCCGGATTCTCACGCAGTGCGTTATAGGAATCGTAGGATATACCTGTAACGAATTCATTAGGGTCATAGTAAGGATTACTGACCAGTGCCAGAATTTCACCACTCTTCGGATCCATCGCCACTACAGCCGCACGTTTGTTTTTCACCAACCCGGCAGTAAACTGCTGAAGCTTCAGATCAAGGCTCAGTTGAATATCAACACCCGGAATCGGATCCTGTTGCTCTATGATCCTGAGGACACGTCCTCGCGCATCTGTTTCAACCTTACGCAGGCCAACTTCACCGTGTAGCAGAGGCTCGTAATAGCGCTCAACACCCAGTTTTCCAATGTAGTGTGTCGCCGCATAGTTATTGGCATTGACCCGCTGCAACTCACGCTCGTTTATTCGTCCAACGTATCCAAGCGCATGGGCAAGTTCGCCGCCGTAGGGGTAACTCCTCACCAGATCCGCCTCTACCTGCACACCAGGCAACCGATAATAGCTGACCGAGATTTTTGCGATCTCCTGTTCAGTCAGACGAAATTTGAGAGGAACTGTTTCGAAAGGACGCCGACGTTGATCAAGTCGGCGTTTGAATCGCTGAATATCGTCCTCGGTGATATCAAGGAGCTGCCCCAGACGTTCCAGCGTCTTATCCAGATCGCCAACCTCCTCCTTGAGCAGCGTCAGCGTAAAGTTAGGGCGATTATCGGCCAGTAGAATACCATTGCGATCATAGATAAGACCGCGCCTCGGAGCGACGGGTTGTAACTGAATGCGATTACGTTCAGATATTGCGGCGAGACGATCATGCTCGATCACCTGCAGATAATAGATGCGTCCGATCAGTATTCCCATCATCGCAACGACAAGAATAAACGCGATAATGGCACGACTGGTAAAAAAGCTGTTTTCCTGGCTGTAGTCGTTAAATCGCTTGGAGTTCATCTAGATCACTTATGATAGGGGTGTCCCTGGAGCAGAGTCCAGGCACGATAGACCTGCTCTGCCAGCAAAATTCTGACCAGCGGATGCGGCAGGGTCAACGCCGACAGCGACCAGCGCTGGTCGGCCTGTGCAATACAACGGGGGTCTAATCCGTCCGGCCCACCCACCAGCAGCGATATGTTACGGCCTTCCATACGCCAGGCTTCGGCCTGATCGGCGAGTTTCTCCGTCGACCAGTTTTTACCATCAACACAGAGCGCGAGAACCCGATCCCCTTTGGGGATCGCTGCCAGCATCGCATCGCCCTCGGACCGGATCGCGCGCGCTTTATCAGCGCCCTTTCCCCGGTGACCGAGCGGCAGCTCCACCAGCTCCAGTTGAAAGTCAGAAGGCAGGCGTTTGCTATACTCCTGATACCCTTCTGTAACCCAGCCGGGCATCTTGGTACCAACCGCGATCAGACGAATCTTCATCCTCAGGCGTCTTCGCCCGACCCGACAGACCAGAGACGCTCGATATCGTAGAAACTGCGCGCATCAGGCATCATCACGTGAACCACGACACTCCCGACATCTACCAGCACCCAGTCACCCACATCCTGACCTTCAACGCCAAGCGGACGTATGCCTGCTTCTTTAAGTTTATCAACCAGATCCTGAGCAACGGCTGAAACATGACGTTTGGAGTTGCCGCTGGCAACCATCATATAGTCGGTTACGCTTGAACGACCGCGGACATCGATTTTAACAACATCCTTGGCTTTCATATCATCCAATGCAGTTTCAGCGATTTTCAGAATCTGCTCGTCGCTCAGTTCAGTCATCTGTTTTTGGTTTGAATCCATAAAGTTTATTTTCCTGAATATACTCCCAGACAGCGTCCGGAAGCAGATAACGGGGCGATTGCCCCTGTTCAATCTGTTGTCTAATCTGGGTAGAAGAGATTCCGAGCGGAGTCAGCTCATGGAACATCAAATAACCACAGGGAGTCGTTTTGAGCTGCTCCAGTGAGTGGCCCTGACAGCGATCCACCAGTTCCTGCAACTCA
>JBFEXW010000110.1:0-6738 GCA_041562495.1 Marinobacterium sp.
AACCAGCCACTGGCGCCTGCAATGATCGCACTGCAGCAACGCCTGAAAGCGTCGATGGACCCTAAGGGTATCTTCAACCCTGGTCGGGTATATAGCTGGCTCTAAGGTGATTCGAGATGAAAACCGATATTGTACAAACCTATCTGAACACCCCTGATGGCCAGGAAGCGGAAGAGATTCTGCGTACCTGTGTGCACTGCGGGTTCTGTACAGCAACCTGTCCAACCTATCAGGAGCTGAATGACGAGCGTGACGGACCTCGTGGTCGTATCTATCTGATCAAACAGTTGCTCGAGACTGATCAGGTCACTGAGAAAACCCGCAGCCATCTGGATCGCTGTCTGACTTGTCGTAGCTGTGAGACAACCTGTCCATCTGGCGTGAAATATGGTCGCCTGATCGATATAGGTCGTGGTCTGGTTGAGCAGAAACTTGATCGTCCTGCGGGCGAAAAACTGATGCGCTGGGGGCTGAGAAAGGTCCTGCCAAAAGCGGGTCTGTTTGGTCCGATGCTTAAAACAGGGCAGGTTCTTAAGCCGATTCTTCCTGAAAAAATCGCTAAAAAAGTACCGCCTAAACGCAGTGCAACGCCCTGGCCGAAAGAGCGCCATGAGCGCGTCATGCTGGCATTGGCGGGCTGTGCTCAGTCCAGTGCAGCACCTAACACCAATGCGGCGACTGCTCGCGTACTCGATAAACTGGGTATTACGTTGGTTGAAGCACCCGATGCGGGTTGCTGCGGTGCGGTGAGCTATCACCTTTCGGCTCACGAGGAAGGTCTGGATTACATGCGTCGTAATATCGATGCATGGTGGCCGGCTGTTGAAGCGGGCTGCGAAGCGATTGTGATGACCGCTTCAGGTTGTGGCGCGATGGTTCAGGAGTATGGACATCTGCTGCGCAATGATCCTGCGTATGCTGAGAAGGCAAAACGTATCAGTGAACTGACCAAAGATATTGGTGAGATTCTGTTGAATGAAGATCTGTCTACGCTTGCACCGACTACGGGTAGCGAGAAGGTTGCTTTCCATTGCCCCTGTACCCTGCAGCATGCAATGAAGCAGGGCGGAACCGTTGAGAAGGTGCTGGAGCGCGTTGGCTTCGATCTGGCTAAAACCAAGAATAAGCATCTCTGCTGTGGTTCAGCGGGTACCTACTCGATTCTGCAGCCTGAGATGAGTCAGAAGTTGCTGAAGAATAAGGTTGAAGCACTGACGATCGATAATCCAACACAGATCGTAACCGCTAATATCGGCTGCCAGTTACATCTGGAAACCGCCTCACCTGTTCCGGTTAATCACTGGATCGAGCTACTCGATCGCTAGATCAGGTTAAGGACTGTTAGGTGGAACAAGCTGATCCCGTTTCCAGAGATCCGGGAACAGCTTGATCCACAGTCCGACAATAATCAGTGTTCCTGCACCACCCAGCAGAATAGCGGGCACGGCTCCGACCGCAGTTGCAAGCACGCCAGATTCAAACTCTCCCAGCTGATTTGATGATGCGATAAACAGTGCATTGACGGCACTAACACGCCCGCGCATATCGTCTGGTGTTTCGATCTGCACCAGGGTTGAGCGGATCACTACGCTTACCATATCCGCGCTGCCCATCACTATCAGAGAGCAGAGTGAGATAAGCATCGATTCAGAGAAGCCGAACGCAAGTGTTGCCAGTCCAAAGACGGTTACCGACAAGTAGAGTATTACGCCGGAGTGTCTCGTTACTGGTCGCTTCGCCAGATAAAGTGACATGAGAAGAGCTCCTGCCGCCGGAGCGCTGCGCAGGATACCTAAGCCTGCAGAGTCTGTATGCAGAATATCGTGAGCGAACAGAGGAAGTAGTGCCGTTACGCTACCAATCAGCACCGCCAGCATATCGAGTGAAATAGATCCCAGAATCACCTTTACCTTCCAGACATAGGTAAATCCGCCGAGCAGTTCAGAGAGATCTGCACCCCGCTTTTGTTGGGTATGCTCGGGGTAGGAAACACCCGCCAGAATTAGAACTGAGAGTGCTACCAGAGCGAAACTGGAGTTATAGAGTGTGGTTGCACCGGCGATATAGATAAAACCACCAATGGCCGGGCCAATAATTGTGGTGGTTTCACGTCCCGCCGCTGAGATGGCCATCGCCTGAGTGAGTCCTGATTTAGGCACCAGATTGGGCACCATAGCGGACTCTGCCGGCATGCCATAGGTACGAGCCAGTCCCATCCCGATACAGGCGATATAGATCAGCGATTCACTCATCTGGTCGCTGTAGCTTGCGAAAGCGAGCCCACCTACGGTCAGGACAAGAATAATGCGGGCTGCAAGCATCACTTTATAGCGATCATATCGGTCAGCGAGATGTCCGGCATGAACGGTCAGCAGTAGCTGGGGGATATATCGTGCCAGACCGACTAGTCCTAGTGCCATCGCGCTTTCGGTGATCAGATAGACCTGCCAGCTCAGACCGATAAGCAGCATTTGCGTAGCGAGAGACGCGGCCATCTGGCTTAGCCAGAAACGCAGGAAGTTAGGTTTTCGTAAAACCGAATGGGTGAGCATGGGCGCGATATCGTTAATAAGTTAAACAAATATTGTGCGTATATCTGTGATCACTGTCGAGTATCTGGATAAAACCAGCCTTTCTAATCAGATACTGGCTGTGTCAGACTTAGGCGCCTTTTTATAATAGTGATGTTAGGTATGGGGATGCGACAGCTAGTATTGTCAGACGTAGGTGTGAAGTTCGGTACCAGTGGTGTTAGAGGGCTGGTTTCTGAACTGACTGACTCTTTGAGTTATGCTTTTGCACTGGCGTTCAGTCAGCGAATCTATCCGGAGCAATCTGTCGCTGCGCGCTCCAGGGTGGTGCTGGGTCACGATCTTCGTCCATCAAGCCCTCGAATCTCGGCAGCCTGTGCTCAGGCATTAAGTGATTCCGGGATAGAGGTGATCTATGTCGGAGCGCTGCCAACGCCGGCGATAGCCTGTTACGCAATGCAGTCAAATTTACCCGCTATTGTAGTGACTGGTAGTCATATCCCCTTTGATCGAAATGGCATTAAGTTTTATACCGCCGAGGGTGAGATCGATAAGGCTGATGAGATCGCTATTGCATCCTCTGTAGTGTCTATTCCTGATGTTATTGATCCGTTTTCTTTGGGAAAACCTGTCGAAACTGCCCGGATAAACTATCTCAATCGTTATACCAATGTCTTTGGTGCTGATCTGTGTCAGGGGATGCGGATTGGTGTCTACCAGCACTCCAGTGTGGCGCGTGATATCTTGGTTGAGCTGTTCAGTGCGCTTGGGGCTGATGTGGTGAGTCTGGGGCGTACCGATCAGTTTGTACCGATAGACACCGAAGCGGTTCGGGTCGAAGATCAGCTGCAGGCAAAGAGCTGGGCACAGGAAGTGGGTTTTGACCTGCTGGTGTCAACGGATGGTGATGCCGACAGGCCCTTGATCGCTGATGAAACCGGGACTTTTCTGCGTGGCGATATGGTCGGGGTGCTTTGTGCCCGGTATCTGGGTGTTCAGGCTGTTGTAACGCCTGTTAGCAGTAACACATCGGTAGAGCGTTCTGGTTGGTTTGAACAGGTGGTTCGTACCAGAATCGGCTCTCCCTATGTTATCGATGCGATGAATCGGATGGAGGCATTGAGCGTAGCAGGCTATGAAGCCAATGGAGGTTTTCTGCTGGGTACGGATGTCGAGCTGGAAACTGTAACGCTATCGGCGCTGCCAACCCGAGATGCTGTGTTGCCGATGCTGGCGCTCATCGCCCTTGCGAAGCAGTATGGCGTGAAAATCAGCGAACTGGTCTCTGAGCCGCCGGAGCGGTATACCGCGAGTGGCAGAATTGCTGAGGTGGATACCCTCTGGAGTAATCGGTTGCTTGATCGATTGGAGAGAGGTGAGGTCGGTATTTCAGATCTGGTACCGAAAGCGCTGGGTAATCCAGTCAGTATTGATCGTACCGATGGCTATCGGGTGGGATTTTCATCAGGTGATATCGTTCATCTCAGGCCATCCGGCAACGCGCCTGAATTACGTTGTTATACTGAGAGTTCTGATGCCGAGCGTGCGCAGATGATCTGTGACGGCGTACTAAGCCGGGTTAAACAGCTCTTTCAAGCTGACACTGAATAGGAAGTGCAGCAGGTATATCGCTTCGCTGCCAATCTTAGTTTGAGGTTTAACGAACATTCGTTTCTGGAGCGTTTCGAGGCAGCGGCCAAAGATGGGTTCAGGCTGGTGGAGAGCAGTTGAGTGGACAAATCCTATTTTACTGACGAGTATGAAAACTGATGGCTAACCCTAAAGCGATAATGGTCGCTGGCGTAAGTTCCTGGCTTAAAGGGTGCCTCGCAGAGTTGACTGATCTGACGGTGTTATCGGAACAGGCTGATAAAGAACAATTTTTTGCAAATCAGGCATCAGGGTTTGAGGTGATGATCACAAACGGTGGTCGCGGGTGCTCAGCAGAACTGATGGATCGTTTTCCAGATCTGAAAGTGATTCTTGGCTGGGGGGTTGGTTACGATAAGGTTGATATTCAACATGCCCGTGCCAGAGGTATTCTTGTCGCGAATACACCCGATGTGCTGAATGACTGCGTGGCTGATATGACACTGGCGATGATACTGGTTCAGTCCCGTCGACTGATTGAGGCGGAATCCTATCTGCGTCGTGGCGACTGGGGCAAGACGCAGCTTCCATTGGGGCACAAGGTTAGTGGCAAGCGCCTTGGAATTCTGGGATTAGGGCGTATCGGTGTTGAGGTCGCAAACCGTGCACGTGCATTTAAGATGGATATCCGCTATCACAACCGTACTCCCAGACAGGATCAGCCATACTTCTATGAGGCCGATCTGATTAAGCTTGCTGACTGGGCCGATTTTCTTGTTGTGCTTTGCCCTGGTGGGCCGGATACCGATAAATTGGTCGATGAGCCGGTGTTAAGTGCTCTGGGGTCCGAATCTGTACTGGTTAATATAGCGCGTGGATCGGTTGTTGATGAACAGGCATTGGAGCGATTGCTGCTACAGGGTGGGCTGGGTGGTGCGGCACTGGATGTTTATGCGCAGGAGCCCAAATTTCCGGCATCTCTGCTAGCATTGCCACAGGTGGTGATGTTTCCGCATATCGGCAGTTCAACGGTTGAAACGCGCCAGGCGATGTCAGATTGTCTGATCGACAATCTTGAGCGTTTTAAATGTACAGGTGCACTTAAAACGCCTGTTTATTGAGGGGCGCTACTTTTTATATTTTAAAAAGCGCTCAATTTTATTAATTTATTAACTAAACGCTCTATCATATTTTGAATAGTGTGGATATGAAAAATACCATATAAACAATAGGTTAAATAATGGAGGTTCCACTAGATGCAACTCACAAATGCTTCCCTGTTACGGAATAAGGCGTGGATTGGTGGTCAATGGTGTGATGCTGCGAGCGGCGCAACCTTTCCTGTCTACAACCCGGCGACAGGCGAACTCATCGCTGAAGTTCCTGATATGGGAGCAGAGGATGTTGAGCGTGCTGTCGTTATTGCTCAGGATGCGATGAAAGCCTGGCAGAAACTGAGCGCTAAGGAGCGTTCGGTAAGAATCTATCGCTGGTATGAACTGGTGATGGATGCGCAGGAAGATCTGGCGAAACTTATGACCGCTGAGCAGGGTAAGCCGCTGTCTGAATCGCGGGGCGAAATCGCGTACGGGGCAGGCTATATCCAGTGGTTTGCAGAGGAAACCAAACGAATTTATGGCGACACGATTCCGGCGCCTTCAGGCGATAAGCGTTTCGTGGTGATTAAACAGCCTGTTGGGGTGGTTGCTGCAATTACGCCCTGGAACTTCCCGAATGCGATGATCGCACGCAAGATCTCACCCGCCTTGGCGGCTGGCTGTGCGGTAGTGGCAAAGCCAGCGGAGGATACGCCGTTATCATCGCTGGCGCTGGCGGAGCTGGCTCATCAGGCTGGAATTCCAGATGGATTGATCAATATCCTGACCTGCTCTCGCGCTAAGGCTTCTGAAGTTGGTAGCGCAATGACAGGGCATGATCTGGTACGTAAGATCTCCTTTACCGGTTCGACTGCTGTTGGCAAGATTCTGTTAAAGCAGGCGGCTGACAGCGTTAAGAAGGCAAGTATGGAGCTCGGTGGTAATGCTCCGTTTATCGTGTTTAATGATGCTGATCTGGATGCTGCGGCGGCTGGTGCGTTGGCTTCAAAATACCGTAACAGCGGGCAGACCTGTGTATGTGCAAACCGCTTGCTGGTTCAGGAGGATGTCTATGATGCTTTCCTAGAGAAGCTTAAAGTGGAAGTTGAGAAACTACATGTAGGGCCGGGACTGACCGATCCGAACGCATCACAGGGACCGCTGATCAATGAGGCTGCTGTACAGAAGGTTGAGGCACATATAGCGGATGCGCTGGATAAAGGGGCTCGGCTGGTTACTGGTGGTCAGCGCCATGAGCTGGGTCAGTCATTCTTCCAGCCGACCATTCTGGCGGATGTGACTACTGATATGCGCGTGACCTACGAAGAGACATTTGGTCCTGTAGCGCCTATCTATAAGTTCCGTACCGAAGAGGAAGCGGTAGCCCTGGCTAATGCGACTGAGTTTGGTTTGGCTGCTTACTTCTATAGTCGTGATATCGGTCGTGTATGGCGTGTTGCTGAAGCGCTTGAGGTTGGTATTGTGGGTATTAATGAAGGAATTATTTCATCTGAAATGGC
>JBFEXW010000111.1:0-6705 GCA_041562495.1 Marinobacterium sp.
TACCGAAACTGAGACCGATCAATAAAACGATTCACCTGCTTAAGAATCCCACGTAACACATTAATCTCAACCTGATCGGGAACAGCCCTTAGAAACAAACGACGTAACCGGGGCATCAACTGCCGGGGATTCTCTGGATTAAGAAATTCAAGACGCACCAGCGTAGTCTCCAGATGATCAAACATCCGCTGCACCTCATCCGCAGATGCCAGCTCTATGTCCCAGTCTGTACCCCACTGCGGCATGACGCCCACTTCAGATTCGAGCAGTGCCATTCGCATCTCGTAACTGATCACCTGCACCGCAGCCGCAACATTAAGCGAACTAAAACTTTCATTGGTCGGTATATGAACATGCTGATGACAAAGTTGCAGCTCTTCGTTGGTCAGGCCACGATCTTCACGACCAAACAGTACTGCCACACGCGAATCGGTATTCGCCGTTAACAACTGAGAACTCTGAGCAGCAAGCTGCCGGGGATTAACCAGAGGCCAGGGAATATGGCGTTCGCGCGCACTGGTTCCCACCACGATCTGACACCCCTCAAGCGCCTGATCAAGCGACTCTACAACCCGCGCGCCATCCAGTATATCCGTTGCACCTGACGAGCGAGCTTCAGCATCAGGGTGGGGAAAGTGTCTGGGTTTAACCAGACACAAATCTGCTAATCCCATATTTTTCATTGCGCGAGCCGCCCCGCCGATATTTCCGGGATGGGTAGTATTGACCAGCACAATTCGAATTCTGTCGAGCATCTATTCCTCCAGCGAAGGCGCGATTCTAGCAGATAGACCCAGCTTAAGCAGCCCACACCAAGCACCGCACATTTGGCTATTCACGCAGAAAACAACGAATACAACCTGACTAACTAGAGTTCTACCGAAGCTCTGCGTTACAATACGCTAAATCGCTCTTTTAAACTTACTGGATACTCGACTCATGCAACCAATGGTCAACATTGCGCTGCGCGCTGCGCGGCAGGCAAGCGAACAGATTGAACGTGCTCTTGAACGCCTCGATCTGATCAAAAACGAACAGGGCAACGCTGCAAAGTTTCTTAATGACACCTGTCAGAGCGTCGAGAAACAGATTGCACATACAATTCAGAAAGCTTATCCACACCACAGCGTGATCGGCGAATATTCAGGACGCCACGAAGCTGAAGGCGAGGGTCCGACGCCTTGCGAGTGGACTATCCACCCAATCGACAGTGTGTTGCACTTTTCAAAGGCACTGCCATCTTTCGCTCTCTGCCTGACCGGACGTGTCCGTGGAAAAGTCGAGCATGCACTAATCCTGAACCCCATCACCGGCGAAGAGTTTACTGCAAGCCGCGGCCAGGGCGCCCAGCTTAATGGCAAACGCCTCCGCGTTGGCACACGCACGACACTTGATAACGCATTGATCGGTACCGGCGATCTGGGTCGCTCTACTGATCTTACTAATCTCGATCAGCAGTTGAAATTCAGACGCGCGATTGTGACGGCCGGCGCTTCTACATTCAGCACAGGCTCAGTTGCACTAAACCTTGCCTACACTGCAGCAGGACGCTTAGATGCTGTACTGCAAGCAGGTGTTACACCGGAAGAGATCGATGCCGGACTGCTGATTCTTCAGGAAGCGGGTGGTCTGTCCAGCGACTTTAAAGGCGGCTCAAACCAGCGTACAAGTGGCGAACTGGTAGCAGGCAATCCAAAGATCTTTAAAGTTTTGCTTACTGCAGCGAACAACGCAATGCGCGAAGGCTGAAACCTGCCGCGCTAAAACAAAAAACCGAGCTATTGCTCGGTTTTTTTATTCCCCCACGCTGCTTATGCGTTGTAGGGATCTCTCAACACAATCGTCTCAATACGATCAGGGCCTGTAGATACGATATCGATAGGGGTTTCTATCAGCTCTTCCAGACGCTTGATATAAGCACGCGCATTCTCCGGCAACTGATCCAGCGAGCGAGCGCCGATTGTCGATTCAGTCCAGCCAGATACCGTCTCGTAGACAGGCTTAACAGCTTCATAATCTTCACTACCATTCAGAGAAGATACCGCGTTACCCTCAGCATCCTGATAGCCGACACATATATTGATCTCTTCAAGACCATCCAGAACATCAAGCTTGGTCAGACAGATGCCAGATACCGAGTTTATCTGGATCGCATGCCTAAGTGCGACAGCATCAAACCAGCCACAACGACGCGCACGACCTGTAGTAGAACCAAACTCGTGACCACGTTCAGCGAGGCGCATCCCCACATCACAGTGCAGCTCAGTCGGGAATGGACCACCACCTACACGAGTCGTATAAGCCTTGGTAATACCCAGAATGTAGTCAAGATACAGCGGACCAAAACCACTACCGGTAGAGGTGCCACCTGCCGTAGTGTTTGATGAAGTCACGTAAGGGTAAGTACCGTGGTCGATATCAAGCAGCGAGCCCTGAGCACCCTCAAACATGATGTTCGCACCCTGCTTACGCAACTCATGCAGTTTTGCTGTTACATCGATAACCAGCGGCAATAGCTTCGATGCCATTTCACGACACTCTTCAAGTACCGCTTCATAGCTTACCGGCTCAACCTTGTAGTAGTTCTCCAGCACAAAGTTGTGGTATTCCATCACCTCTTTGAGTTTAATCGCAAAGGCATCAAAATCTTTCAGGTCACCCAGACGCAGTCCGCGACGGGATACTTTGTCTTCATAGGCGGGACCGATACCTCGACCTGTGGTACCAATTTTTGCATTACCGCGCGCAGCTTCGCGCGCCTGATCCAATGCAATATGGTAACCAAGGATCAACGGACAAGCCGGACTCAGACGCAAACGTTCGGAAACGGGCACGCCATTGCCTTCTAGCTCCCGCATCTCTTTCAGCAGCGCCTCGGGTGAAAGCACCACACCGTTTCCGATAAGACAGAGTACATTTTCACGCAGAACACCTGATGGAATCAGGTGAAGAACTGTCTTTTTACCATCGATAACCAGCGTGTGACCTGCGTTATGTCCGCCCTGAAAGCGAACAACCGCGGCTGCCTGTTCAGTTAACAGATCAACGATCTTGCCTTTACCTTCGTCACCCCATTGAGTGCCAAGTACAACGACGTTTTTGCCCATTAGTGTTTTGTGCTCTAGTTTAAAAAATTAGAGGGCGATAACCGCCCATTCCGATTCTGTTTTAACCAGTTGACGGTTACAACCTTCCGGAGGCAACGCCCCCCCCAACTGAACAACCACCTGCTCGCCCTGTGCGCGCAGTTCACGCACCTTAGCCTTCAGCTCGGGATCCGCATAGGATGGCGCAATAATCACTGAACGCGCCTCAGGCTGCTGCTCCATTGCCAGCATCACCAGCGTTTTTAGATCGGTACTGAAGCCTGTCGCAGCACGCGCACGACCGAAGTCAGCGCCAATCTGATCATAGCGCCCACCCTTAGCCAGCGACTGACCAAATTTCGGAGAGTATGCCGCGAACACCACCCCTGTGTGATAGCGATAACCGCGAAGTTCACCCAGATCAAAATAGAAACCGATCTGAGGGTATTCCAAGCCCACCATATCAGCCAGACGCTCGAGATGATCCAGCGCAGCAAGCACCAATGAATTCATTGCAAAGAGCTTACGCGCCCTTTCGAGCACCGAACGCCCCCCGTTAAGACGGGCCAGCGATTTGAGCTGCTGTGAAAGTTCCGCATTCAGATCCAGCGCATCGACAAATGGGTCCAGCTCAGGCAGCGCCTTACGCTGAAGAATGTCCATATACTGATCAATTTGCTCATCAGTGAGCGCAGCCGAACGTACAACCTCCGAGAAGACACCTACATGCCCCAAATCCAGATTGATCGCCCCTTCGATACCCACATTGATCAGCGTTTCAAGCATCAGCGAAATCACTTCAGCATCGCTATCTACACCGGCATGACCAAACAGCTCTGCACCGAGCTGCATCGGGTTACGTGATGCCAGCATATTGGCCGGACGAGTATGCAATACTGAACCGCAGTAACAGAGACGACTCACACCATCGGAACGCAGTCGATGCGCATCGATACGAGCAACCTGCGGAGTAATATCAGCACGAATACCCAGCATGTGACCACTCATCTGATCAGTCACCTTAAAGGTCTGCAGACCGAGATCCTTACCCACACCGGTCAACAGAGATTCCAGATGCTCAGCAACAGGCGGCATAACCAGCTCATATCCCCAACCATCATAGAGGTCGAGAACCTTACGCCTAACCAATTCGACCTCACGCGCCAGCGGCGGAAGGAGCTCTTTCATACCATCGGGAAGCAGCCAGCGATCGGCCAAAGCCATCAGTTACTCCAATACAGTTACAAATCAGCGTGACAAAATAAGCAGCAAGGTTCCGCCCACCATCGATATCAGGCCGATCATTCTCAGCGTGCCATCAGAGGTAAGCGCCAACTGTGCGACCATCTGCCGCCAGCGCTGCGGATAGAGAAACGGAATAACACCTTCAATCACAAGCACGAGGCAGAAAGCCAGCCAGAGCTCATGCCAAAGTTGATCCATGTTCCGTCCCACTCAATCACAAAAAAACCGGGCCTAGCCCGGTTGCAAGATTCTACATCAAAGCGAGCGCCAATGGCACCCGCTTTTCGAACCCAAGCCTATTTAGATGCCGACCCCTGAAGATAGCGGAAAAATTCGCTATCCGGCTTCAGCAACATCACATCACCACCTGCGCTAAAGGACTCTTTGTATGCCTGAAGACTGCGATTAAACGCATAAAACTCAGAATCCTCACTATAGGCATCAGCATAAATTTTGGCAGCCAGAGCATCACCCTCACCACGAATCACTTCGGAGTCACGATATGCATTAGCCAAAATTACGGTTCTCTGACGATCAGCATCAGCACGTATACCCTCAGCAAGCTCTTTGCCTCGTGAACGCAGTTCACGCGCAAGACGCTCACGCTCAGTACGCATACGCTGATAAACAGAGCTGGATACCTCAGGTGGCAGATCTATACGCTTAACACGTACATCAATAACTTCCAGACCGAGCTCCTGCTGTGCGAGTGTACTGAGAGTTTTAATTACAGCACCCATCACTTCTTCACGCTGCCCCGAAACAACTTCGTTAAGGGTACGCATACCAAACTCGTTACGCAGACTGGTTTCGATACGTGTCGAAAGCAGGTCTGACGCACGGAAGGAATCACCCGAGGTTGCGGTATAGTACTTTTTAACATCACTGATACGCCACTTAACATAGGAATCAACGATCAGCCGTTTTTTCTCCAGCGTCAAAAAGGACTGCGGACGCGTATCCAGCGTTTGAACACGGGCATCAAATTTTCGAACCGTGTTCACCACTGGAATTTTAAAGTGCAGCCCAGGCTTCAGATCAGGCTCCACCACCTCACCAAACTGAAGCTTCACGCCTCGTTCCGTCTCTTTAATGATGTATACGGATTTAGAGATCACCATAAGGAGCAGAACCCCAATGGCAGATAATACAAGCGAAGAAGGTTTCATATTAACGCCCCTCCCGCAATGGTGCAGTGGAAGTTTTATTCAACTGCTGAACAACCTGATCCGTAATCTGACGCACACTGGCATCATCCAGACGCTGTGTCCGTGGCGCTGCAGGAGAACCTTCTGCCTTACGTTCCATCAGTTTATCCAACGGCAGGTATATCATATTATTTCCACCCTCAACATCGACCATCACCTTCGGTGTCTTAGACATCACGCCCTGCATCGTTTCGATATACAAACGCTCTCGTGTCACATCAGGTGCTGCCTGATAAGCCTTCAGCAGTGCAGAGAAACGTTCAGCCTCACCGGTTGCGCGAGCAACAACCTCTTCAAGATAGGCATTTGCTTCTTCCATGACACGCTGTGCGGTACCACGCGCTTCAGGCACGATACCATTAGCATAGGATTCAGCTTCATTTTTCACTCTCTGCTCATCTTCGCGAGCCTTGATCACGTCATCAAAAGCGTCCTGAACCTGACTGGGCGCAGTCGCGTTCTTGATATTGATCTTGGAGATAGACAGACCAGTGCCATAAACCTCCATATAGCTCTGCAGGCGCGTCTGAACTTCAAGCGCAAGCGTCTCACGCCCTTCAGTCAGAATAGAGTTCATATTGGTTGCACCGACCGTGTGGCGCAGAGATGATTCCGAAGCATGTCCGAGACTCACTTCAGGGTCGCGAACATTCAGAACATAACTCTTGGGATCTGAAACGACATATTGAATTGTCATATCGACATCGACGATATTCTCATCTTCTGTCAGCATGAGTGAGCGATGATCATAGGTACGAACCCGCGTTACATTGAGCAGCGTAACATCATCGATCAAAGGAGGGTTCCACTGAAGACCAGGCTGCACTGTCTCTGAGTATTTACCCAGACGAAGAATAACACCGCGCTCCTGCTGATCAACGGTATAGAAACCCATGCCTGCCCAGACAACCAGAGCCAGCACAACCACAACGCCGATAAAACCCAGTCCCGGCCCCGTGTTTGACGAATCACCACCAAAGCCACCCGAACCTGAGCGCTTAGACTTTCCACCAAACAGACTGCTCAACCGATCCTGTAGCTTCTTTAAAGCTTCATCGAGATCCGGCGGTCCCTGATCCCCACCACCAGAACCTCCCCGGCGTCCGCGGTCATTATTCCCGCTACTCCACGGGTCATTCTTATCATCCCGACCCGGCTCATTCCAA
>JBFEXW010000112.1:0-6694 GCA_041562495.1 Marinobacterium sp.
TCCCTCAGTACCTGTTTGACCGCATCAGATACCTGAGTAATCGCAACGGAACGCCTGTTATCTGCCGCCCGATCTATCTCTATCAGAATCAGCGAGAGGTCGGCATGGTATCGAATTGCACGACTAATCTCGGCGGACAGTTTCTTCTCAAAGATGACCGCGTTAAACACACCCGTTTCTTCATCCTTATGGATAATCTGCTCAATCTGCTGCGCAACATCACGGTCGTTATCACCAACCTCGACATTGAGACGATCAGCATCGAAGTGTTCACGATTTTTAAACAGATAGACAAGCAGCGCCAGCGTATAAAGAAAAGTGGTCAGAATAACGATACCCACCACGATCGATTCAAACATTATCCGATATTGGAATCCCTCGGGTAAGGAGTGAACCATGATGATCGCTAGGCCACCCTTCATGCCTGAAAGCGTCAGCACGTTGCGCCAGCGACGCGGAATATTATGATGTATGGCCAGCCCTTCAACGGTCAGCGCCCGGGCGACCGTGGTAATCAGGAACACCAGCAGTATCTCCCGCCAGTATTGAAACAACTGTCCAATACTGACCAGATTGGCGATCGCTATAAATACGATTGAGTTGGCAAACAGCCCGATGTAATAAGCCTCTTTCTTGTAGACCCAGAACTCTTTGCCGCTGATCGCTGGGATACGACTGATGCGATGCAGTAACAGTTGATAATCGTGCACAGGGCGGTAGCCCGCAGACAGATCCTTATGCGGTTTTCGGTGATTCTCTCTGTCGACAAAGTATTTCAGTGTAAGCACTGAAAAGAGAATCGATAAAATGCCAGAGATCTCCAGATGCTCTGCTGCAATAAACGCCAATATAGCGACGAGATAGATCACGATTATCTGATCAAAGGATTCATGAAGCAGTTTCAGCGTCAGAAAGCCGAGTATCGCAACCAGGATGCCCAGTCCCACCGACAGGAGCACAACTTTGAAGATAACTGCGTTGATGCCGAGCAAGCCGATATCCTGTGTACTGATCATAGGAATGGCGACAAAGTAGAACAGAATCAGTGCGGTAATATCGTTTAACAGACTCTCCCCTTCAGCGTACACCTTGAGGCGCTCAGGCAAGCTGAAATGCTGAAACACGCTGTTAACCGTAATCGCGTCGGTTGCCATCAGCATCGCATAGAGCGCGATAAGTGAAGCCAGTGTCAGTTGATAATCGACCAGTAGCCACCGAGACAACAGGATTGAGGTCAGAATTGACAGCACCACGCCTGGGACAGCCAGATACAGCAACACCCACAGATTCTTTTTGATAGTCGCAAGCGAAAGCTGTAATACATCGGGTAACAGAATGACCGGCAACATCATAAACAGCAGTTCATCGAAGTTTTCAGAGATGCTCCGCAAAGACTCAGGAACGAAATAACTTCCGGCGTAGGAGGCGAGTATCAGGCCGAGCGTAAAGGGCAACCTGAACAGCGATTCTGACAACCTTGCTGCAAGGATTATCGCCAGAATTATGGTCAGCAGTACAATCATATCGCCCTCATGCCGTTCAATGGATTATTTGAAAGATCTGTACCGATAACAGGATCAACCATAACCGGTCAATCTGATGATCTGCGGCGCATCGGCAACATCGATATTTCTGGATAGTACTCTCACCCCTTTGAATGGGATAAAACGGAGTACTGTTTCATAGACCAGGCCACAGCTCACATAGATCAGACAGGGATCTAACACATTGACTACGTTAAGCAGCCGCTGGCGTTCGCTGGTTAGCTTCGTGTAGTGCGCGGGTAACACAACGACCGGGACACCGATATGCAACGCTGCCAGCGTCATTAACACCTGATCGATACTGTTCTCTGACAGAATAAACAGTGGCGTCTCAGGTTTCAGATTAAGGTCCAACAGCCTTACCCATATACACGCCGACTGATAGGTGATTGTCCGCCAGACAGGCTCACCGGGAACCGATTTTAGCCGGCTGACGCGCTCCGCCAGAAATGTTTCTTCCGGTATCTCCTTCTCCCAGCGTTCGAGCTAATCACCAATACAACGGTCATAGGATGTCAGCAGATAAACCGATGGCGGAGCTAACTCCGGGAGCCGCGTTTGATAGACAAACTCCAATATATACTCCAGGTGAATTAAATGATGTCCCTATTCCTGAAGTATAGCCAGCCCGATTCACTAATTCCCAATCTCAACAAGATCCTGAATCCGGCGATGCTCTGTCAGACAGGTGTACTCTTAGTACCACCAATAAAAAAGGGCCAGATTCGCAACCGTGAATCTGGCCCTTTTAACAACCGTTTTCAGCACGCGTTACTTACATACCAACACCGAACATGGTTTCAAGATCCAGCTCACTGAAGGTTTTAAACGCCAGCATCGTTTCTGTTTTCTCAATCGCATCGATCTTCGCCAGATCACGGGTTACCAGCTCAGATAGCTGATCATTGCTGGGTACGCGTACCATCACGATCAGATCATAACTACCACTGACAGAGTAGACCTCTGATACGCCCTCAAGACCAATAAGCGTCTCTGCAGTCTCTGAGATCTTCTGACGCTCAACATTTAAAAGAATTATTGCTGTAACCATATGCCAACCTGTTTTTAAAATAGTTTTCCGGATCTTACAGTGAAATCCTCTCCCCTGTTAAGGAGAGGGGTTTGGATGTTGTTTATGGATCGCTTCAATCTCTTTAAGCAGATCTTTATCCAGCATCAATTCCTGACTGGCAATGTTAGATTCGAGCTGCTCCAAAGAGGTCGCACCTATGATGTTCGACAACAGGAACGTACGAGAGCTGACAAACGCCAGTGCCATCTGAGCAGGATCCAGACCGTGGTCTTTCGCAAGTTGCACATACATGGCGGTCGCAGCTTCAGCTTCAGGATTGGTATAGCGTGAAAAGCGCTCAAACAGTGTGATACGTGCATTTTCAGGCCGTTGGCCATTAAGGTACTTTCCACTGAGCACGCCAAATCCGAGTGGCGAATATGCAAGCAATCCCACATCTTCGCGATGTGATACCTCAGCCAAACCAATCTCATAGGTACGATTCAACAGGTTATAGGGGTTCTGAACAGTTTCTGGTGCAGGCAGACCTTCAGACTTTGCGTAATGCAGGAAGCTCATCACGCCCCAAGGCGTCTCATTGGATAAGCCGTATGAACGGATCTTCCCGCTGGCGATCAGATCCTGAAGCGCTCTTAGCGTTTCATCGATCGGCGTTTCATCTACGCCCTCCCGATGGCGATAACCCAACTGACCGAAACAGTTGGTATTACGATCCGGCCAGTGAAGCTGATATAGATCAAGATAGTCTGTCTGCAGGCGCTTAAGACTGGTTTCTACTGCTTCCACGAGATGTTTAGCCGTATGGCGAGGTCCACCACGCAGATAATCAAGCGAGCTACCCGGACCCGCCGCCTTACTGGCAAGTACCCACTGATCCCGTTTACCTGATTTAGCCAGCCAGCTACCTATGTACTCTTCGGTGCGTCCGGCGGTCTCAGCTTTGGGCGGAACCGGGTACATCTCCGCGGTATCCATAAAGTTGATACCCCGTTCCAGTGCGAAATCGATTTGGGAGTGCGCTTCAGCCTCGCTGTTCTGTTCTCCCCAGGTCATTGTTCCGAGACAGAGTTTTGATACGGATTTACCGTTAATCGTCGTCAGGCTCATTGAAATCCTATCCTCTTATTTGGCCTTTGCCAGCGTATCTTGTTTAGTTTCCACTTTAGTGGAGAAGGTGATTCTAGCGCGGTTCTCTTCAGGTGCGCTTAATGGTGCAGTTTCCACGCAGGAGTGCAGGCAACGTTTCGCCAGTTCAATATATGCTTCTGTTCCTGAATGTTTCCAGTGCATCTCCTCTTCAGCGAGATCCCTGACCGCTTTCGCGGGCGTCCCCAGAATCATCTTTTCCGCCTCGAACTGATCACCGGTTTTTACGAAACTGTGCGCAGCCACAAAACTCCGCTCACCCACCACGGCTTTATCCATGACCGTTGCGCCCATACCAACCAAAACACCGCTCTTGATATGACAGCCATGCAGGGTCGCACCATGTCCGATATGCGCATAGTCTTCGACCACCACAGTTATATCCTGAAAACTATGTACCACACAGTTGTCCTGAATGTTCACCCCCGTACCAAGATGAATAGGCCCAAAGTCGCCACGCAGACTGGCCAACGGCCCTATATAGCAATTAGGCCCGATAATCACATCACCAATCACGACCGCTGTTGGGTGAACATAAGATGTCGGGTGTACAACAGGTGTCACGCCATCCAGTCTGTAAAATGCCATTAATGATCCTTCCGGTTTTTTATTTGTTCTCAGATGTACTATATTTCCGATTTCCCAATCGAAATACAACCACAAAAAAAGCAGGTATTTAGAGCATGTCTGATATTCAGGGCTACGATAGTGAAACCTTCCCCAACCTGAAATTCAATCTGCAGGGTAAGGTACTGCTGGTGCAGATGAATCGCCCAAAGGAGCTGAATGCCCTGTCTACACCCATGCTTGGACAGATCGCTCAGGCACTGCGTACTGCAGATAATGACGATCGCGTCGCAACCCTGGTGTTAACCGGTAACGACCGCGCCTTTGCAGCCGGTGCTGATATCGACGAGCTCTCTCGAAAAACCGCCAATCAGGTTGCGACCGACCCCAGAAACAAACACTGGGCGGTAATTCGTTCGATCCAAAAACCCCTTATTGGTGCAGTGAATGGCTTTTGCCTCGGTGGTGGTAACGAACTGGCGATGCTCTGTGATTTTCTGATCGCTGGCAAAAATGCCCAGTTTGGACAGCCTGAGATCAACCTTGCCATCCTTCCTGGTGCTGGCGGAACTCAGCGTCTGACGCAGCTTGTCGGCAAGGCTAAAGCGATGCGCTGGATGCTGACCGGGGAGTTTATCTCTGCTGATGAAGCATTGAAAATCGGCCTTGTTACCGAACTCTGTGAGCCTGAGCTTACCGTAGAGCGCTCCATGGCGGTCGCCAGCCAGATCAGCAACAAAGCCCCGCTAGCCGTACAGAGTGTCAAACGTGCAATAAAAGCGGCTACGGATGAACTGCTGGAACAAGGACTGAGTGTCGAGCGAGAGGAGTTTGCCAAACTCCTGTCAACGCAGGATAAGCTTGAAGGTATAGCCGCTTTTCGTGAAAAACGGACACCAAACTATCAGGGGAACTAGGGAAATGGGATCGATTTCACCAATCCTCTAGACCAATAGTGAACTATTATGCATTGACATAGATCGACAAGACGCACTATAAAACATACCTATTGATTCGGGGCTAGATTCTACAGCCCCCATAAACAATAAAAACAAAGGCACTTATTCAAATGAGCGCACAAGCACTACAGGATCTATTGCGGCCAGTCGCTGAGCTGATCAGCGGAAAGCCTGTCACCCCAGCACTAACCACCGAACTTAATCAAGCCTTTCCCCACAACAGCGATTGGTACAAACAGATACAGTCACTCTGCGAGTCCGGGCTAAAAGATGGCTGGGCCTGCCAATATGAAGCAGGCGGCATTCGTTATGGCCGCGTTTTCAAACCCTCAGCAGACCTTAACAACCTCAGTGTTGATATCGTACTGATGAAGGATGTAGCCGGACCACATCACGCCCATCCAAACGGCGAGATTGATCTGGTGATTCCGCTGACTCCCGGTGCCGCATTCGACGGCACTGACCAGGGCTGGGTCGTTTATCCGCCCGGATCAGTTCATAAGCCAACGGTGACCGGAGGCGAAGCCTTCGTTATCTATCTGCTTCCTGAGGGCGCAATAGAGTTTACCAGAACCTAATTTTCCCCTGCCGCGATTTAGACGTCATAACCATAAAAGGACCCGACGAATGGCATATGCTACCAGCAGTTGCGATCACTCGCAGACGCCTCCTTTACTGAATATTCCTCGCAACTACAACGCTGCGCGTGATCTGATGGAGCGCAATCTCCAGGCCGGTCGCGGCGATAAGCTAGCCTATATAGATGATCAGGGAGAGTGCACTTACGCCGAACTGGACCGCAACTCCTCCCGTTTCGGGTCCATGCTGAGCTCACTCGGCGTTCAGCAGGAGCAGCGAGTGTTCCTTTGCTCTCTCGATACCATCAACTGGCCGGTCGCGTTCCTCGGCTCAATCAAAGCAGGTGTAGTTCCGGTTGCAGTAAATACCCTGCTCCCCGCTAAAGATTACGCCTATATGCTGCGTGACAGTCGGGCTAAAGTTGCGATCATCTCGCCCGAATTCTATGAGGTGTTTAGCAGTCTGCTTGAAGAGATTCCGACACTTGAATCACTGGTTATTGCCGGTCCTGAATCGATCGACGCTTACCCTACAGTTGAACAGTTGGTCGCCAAAGGGGACGAAACCTTTGTCAGTCCTGAAACAACCTGTGACGACCCCTGCTTCTGGCTCTACTCTTCAGGATCAACAGGTGCACCTAAGGGTACAGTCCATATTCACTCCTCGATAATTAATACTGCCGAACTCTTTGGCCACCAGGTTCTGGAGATCAATGAAAATGATCGAATCTTCTCTGCCGCCAAGCTGTTTTTCGCTTACGGTCTGGGGAACGGTCTCTATTTCACCCTGTGGGTCGGCGGAACAACAATACTCCTCCCCGATCGTCCACTTCCCGAAACCGTATACGGTATAATCGACCGGTTCAA
>JBFEXW010000113.1:0-6613 GCA_041562495.1 Marinobacterium sp.
GCACACAGATTTTCTCATCGCCTCAGGCGCAGTACACCCAGGAACTGCTTGCCGCAGAGCCTGAAGGCACCCCCTATCCGGTTGCAACTGATGCCCGCAGCATTCTCAGGGCTAATGCCATCAAAGTCTGGTTTCCGTTAAAAAAAGGGCTGCTGAAACGTACCTATGACTATGTAAAGGCAGTTAACCAGCTTAGTCTGGAGCTCAAAGAGGGTGAAACGCTGGGTATCGTTGGCGAGTCCGGGTCAGGTAAAAGTACACTCGCTTTTGCGATACTACGTCTGATATCGAGTGAAGGTGAGATATCTTTTCTCGGCCAGGCGCTCAACGAGATGAATCAGACTGAACTGCGTCCACTGCGTAAAGCGTTCCAAATCGTATTTCAGGACCCCTATGGCAGTTTGAGCCCGCGAATGACCATCTCTGAGATCATTGCAGAGGGCCTGGAGGTACAGGGAGTCAAGGATTCCGCAGAGATTGAGCGTCAGGTGATTGAAGTGCTGAAGGATGTGCAGTTATCACCGGACCTGCGTAATCGCTATCCTCACGAGTTCTCTGGTGGACAGCGCCAACGTATCGCGATCGCCCGGGCACTGGTGCTGCGTCCCAAACTGATCATTCTTGATGAACCCACATCAGCGCTGGATCGCAGTGTCCAGAAGCAGATTATTGAGCTTCTCAGAGAACTGCAAAAAACCTACAACCTGAGTTATCTGTTTATCAGCCATGATCTCGCTGTAGTCCGTGCACTCAGTCATCGGGTTCTGGTGATGAAATCGGGTGAATTGATCGAAACGAGTGACACAGAGACGCTGTTTCATCAGCCAAAACACCTCTACACTCAACAACTTATTCAAGCCAGCCTGATTTAATCGAGATATTTTTAGTTTGCGCTATAATCCCCCGCGTGTTCGATAGTTTAAAATTATCATCACCTTAAAAACTATCAATTTCTAAATTCTGATAGTTATCTATATTCTAGCTTCATAACGATCAACCAAATGGATGGAGACCATCGATGTCAAAATACATCAACACTGAAGTAAAACCGTTCAACGCTACTGCTTACCACAACGGTGAGTTCGTACAGATCTCTGAAGCTGACCTTAAAGGAAAATGGTCAGTGGTTTTCTTCTACCCAGCTGACTTCACTTTCGTTTGCCCAACTGAACTGGGTGATCTGGCTGACAGCTATGCAGAGTTCCAGAAACTGGGTGTTGAGATCTACGCTGTTTCAACTGACACTCACTTCACCCACAAAGCATGGCACGATACTTCTGAAACTATCGGCAAACTGCAGTTCCCAATGGTTGGCGATCCAACTGGAACTATCTGCCGTAACTTCGACGTTATGATTGAAGAAGCTGGTCTGGCTGACCGTGGTACTTTCGTATTGAACCCAGAAGGCCAGATCCAGATCGTTGAGATCACTGCGGGCTCTATCGGTCGTGATGCTCAGGAACTGCTGCGCAAGATCCGTGCTGCTCAGTACGTTGCTGCTCACCCAGGTGAAGTATGCCCTGCTAAATGGAAAGAAGGCGAAGCTACTCTGGCTCCTTCACTGGATCTGGTTGGCAAAATCTAAGCCACCCGTTCCATTCCAGGGGTCGCCGCCCGGCGGCCCTTCTGCTCCCCTTCCCGTTACAACTAAGCTCAATGATTTGATTAGAGGTCTTTATGTTAGACGCAGCTATTTCACAACAGTTGGATGCCTATCTTGGCTATATCAAAGAACCCATCACCCTTTTACTGGCATCAGATGACTCAGCAAAAGGCCAGGAGCTTAGTGAGCTGACTCATATACTGGCTGAAAAGTCGGACAAGATCAGCGTTAAACGCTGGCAGCATGACCGTGTACCAAGCATGGCAATCTGCGCATCAAACGAAGCGGAGCCTCGTGTTATCTTCTCAGGTATTCCTATGGGACACGAGTTTACCTCGCTGGTACTTGCGCTGCTTCAGGCTGGCGGGCATCCATCAAAAGCCGCCGAAGAGGTACAGCAGCAGATTCGCGGCTTACAGGGCGAGATGAATTTTGAAACCTATATCTCACTCTCCTGTCAGAACTGTCCGGAGCTGGTTCAGGCGTTGAACCTGATGGCCAGACTTAATCCGAAGATAAAGCACAGTATGATCGACGGCGCACTGTTCCAAAGCGAAGTCGATGAACGCCAGGTGATGGCCGTACCTGCGGTATTCCTGAACGGTGAACTCTTTGTACAAGGCCGTACCGAACTGGAAGAGATACTGGCCAAACTAGATACTGCCGGTACTGAAAAACAGGCTGCCGAGCTTTCCGAGCGCGAACCATACGAGGTGATGGTAGTCGGTGGTGGTCCTGCAGGTGCGGCAGCAGCGATCTACTCCGCACGTAAAGGGATACGCACAGCACTGGTTGCTGAGCGCTTTGGCGGTCAGGTGATGGACACCATGGGTATCGAAAACCTGATCTCTGTGCCCTACACAGAAGGCCCTAAACTGGTTTCCAATATGGAGCAGCACGTTAACGAGTATGACGTGGATATTATCACCCACCAGCGTGCTTCAGGGCTGGATACCAGCGGTGATTACCATCAGTTAGCGCTGGAAAGCGGTGCCACACTCAAAGCACGCACATTGGTACTTGCTACTGGTGCTCGCTGGAGAGAGCTGAATGTTCCCGGTGAGCAGATGTATCGCGGCAAGGGTGTTGCATACTGTCCACACTGCGACGGCCCACTGTTTAAAGGTAAACGTGTCGCTGTTATTGGTGGCGGGAATTCAGGTATCGAAGCGGCAATCGACCTTGCAGGCATTGTTGGCGAGGTGACTGTTCTTGAGTTTGGTGACAGCCTGAGAGCCGATCAGGTATTGCAGAACAAAGCCAACTCAATGGCGAATATTCGCATCATCAAAAGTGCTCAGACAACCGAAGTGACTGGCGACGGCCAGAAGGTTAATGGCCTGAGCTATATCGATCTCACCACCAATGAAATACAACACATTGAGCTTGAAGGTGTGTTTGTTCAGATCGGTCTGGTTCCGAATACCGACTGGCTGAAAGATTCGAGCGTTAATCTGACCAAATTCGGAGAGATTGAGGTCGATGCACGGGCTCAGACTAACATTCCCGGCGTTTTTGCAGCCGGTGACGCTACTACCGCGCCCTACAAGCAGATCATCATCTCTATGGGGTCAGGCGCGACAGCAGCACTGAGTGCTTTCGATCATCTGATTCGCACACCAGCACCTGGTAAAAAAGTTGATTCAAATGAAGCAGCTTAGTACGCAGATTCGATAGCCTCTCAATTCGCTATCGAATCTGATCCAATAAAAAACCGCAGCTCTAACGAACTGCGGTTTTTTGTGTCTGTTCAATATGGATCAGTTGATTACAATTGTTGACTCAGCCTTATAAGCATCAAACTGGTTCTGGTAACTCAGTTCTCCACGGCGTTTCGCCAGCATCTGCGCAACAGAACGCTGCTGATCTTCAGGAAGCCTCTCCTCAGCCATGCCAACAGAATCAACAGTCAGCACGACACTTGAACCGTCTCTCAATTGAATCTGAGTAAAGAAGGTTTTATCCACAGCAGGTTCAGCCAATGCAAATGCGGCCTCAACCAACTGTGGATCAAGATCAGAGACACCGCGCGTAACCGATTTAGCAGCTACCCACTCAATTGATGGGTCACCCTGACGCGCAGATTCCAGTAACGTCTGAGCCTGCTGACCGGCAACTTCAACAGCGCGAGTCTGTTTCAGCTCATTAACCAGAAGCTCACGCACCTCATCCAATGTCTGCTGACGGGCCGGAATCTGTTTATTGAGATGAACAACAAGGGTACGGCCCGAATCAAGTTCAATAGGATCGGAGTTCAACTGCTCCTTAAGCACCGTATCAGAGAACGCCGCATCAACAACACGTGCGTTAGCAAATATATCGGTACCCGAGTTACGACCAAAAGGCTCAGACTGCTGCACCTTCAGGTTAAGCTCTTCAGCAGGAACCTGCAGGTCACCCGATGAGAAACTCAGGTCAGCAAAGCGCTCCAGCGCTGCGACATACTGAGTCTCAGCTTTATCATTCGCAATCCGTTCTCTCAGATCGCTCTCCGCTTCCGCCAGCGTTGGCGGTTCGGTACTGCGAATATCCGTAACCCGGATCAAATGAATACCAAAGTCCGTTACTACCGGCTTAGATATCTCTCCCGCTTTCAGCGACATCAGTGCCTCATCAAAGGGACCATCAAATAGCCCGGCACTGATATAACCCAGATCACCGCCAGCATTCGCCGAGCCTGTGTCCTTAGAGTATTTAGCCGCCATTTCACCAAAGTCAGCACCCGCTTCGATCTCAGCACTAACCTCTTTTGCCAGAGTAAGCGCGGAATTTTCATCCTGCATATCACTCACTTCAAACAGAATATGGCTCGCTTTGCGCTCCTCTTTACCCTTGAAGTCAGCAACCAGTTGCTGATATGCCGTATTCAGCTCATCCTCAGTTACCGCATTAGGGTTTGAGAACTGCTTACGATCCAGTACCAGATAATTTACGACCAGTTTCTCCTCGGTCATAAACTGCTCCATACCTGCGTTATAGGCCTCACTTACCTCCTGTTCGCTGACTGTTACAGCCTCAGGATCAGGCTTTACGCTGAAATAACGCAGATCACGCGACTGACGATTAAGATCAAGCAAACGCTGGGTTTCAGTCTGAGTCATAAAGGCTGAGTCAGTGTAGGCACGACGCTCCTGCGCAATCAGTGTCTCTTCACGCAACAGCTTACGATAAGAGAGAGGCGTATAACCGGCATTACGCAGAACCACCTCAAACTGATTACGATCAAAGCTCCCGTTAACCTGGAACTCAGGCGTCGTAACAATCAACTGGTCGAGCATCTGTTCCGATACAAACACCCCCTGAGACTCTGCACTCTCCATACTGAGAGTGCGGTCAACTAATGTGTTCAGAACCGATGAGCGCAGCAGATTGTCATCAAGTAATCTGGGATCAGCATTCTGCCCCAATTGGGTCAGAATCTGCCGGCGCTGTAGCTCTACTCCCCGAAACAGATCCTGCTGGGTAACTTCAACGCCATTAACTTCTGCAGGCGCAGGTTCTTTGGTTGCCAGTCCGACGAGAGAATCGATCCCCCAGAGAGCAAAAACCACAATGATCAAACCAACCAGAATCTTGGCAACAATACCCTGCGAGTTATCGCGCATGCTTTGAAGCATAGTTCGACTATCCTATGAGCTAAAAAAAAGCGCATCCGGATGAATGCGCTTCTTCTGGTGACTCGGGATCTGTAGCAAAGCGAACCTGATATTTCCCGGCTTAAACTTCGCCACCCCTCACCGAAACTTTCAATTATTTATTTACAGCGTCTTTCAGAGCCTTACCTGGCTTGAAAGATGGCAGAGTAGCAGCTGCGATTTCGATAGCTGCACCAGTCTGTGGATTACGACCTGTACGAGCAGCGCGCTCTTTAACTGTGAAGGTACCAAAACCAACCAGTGCGACAGATTCACCTTTTGTCAGAGCTGCAGTGACTGCTTCAAGTGTAGCATCCAGTGCACGACCAGCTGCTGCTTTTGGAAGATCAGCTGATTCTGCAATGGCGTCGATAAGTTCAGACTTGTTCACGTTGTTCCCCTTTTAACGAGAATATAATAATTGGTTCTTTTTAGTAATCGAATGCGACGAGCACTTGGTCTGACTTTATACCAACCGGATAAAACCAGTGTCAACTGCCACGCGTCAGATTTCACGCGGCTTTGCTCAATGAGTGCTAATCGATTTTCCTTCCTGCTTTCCATTGCCTGAGTCACTGGAAACAGCATCCTGTTCCGCTTCAGTCAGGGGTTCAGGTTGATGTATCAGCGCAATACTCAAAACCTCGTCAATCCATTTTACCGGCTTGATGCTGAGATCTGCCTTGATATTGTCGGGAATTTCCTTCAAATCACGGCGGTTTTCATCTGGTATAACGACTGTTTTGATCCCTCCACGATGAGCTGCAAGCAGCTTCTCTTTCAGGCCACCTATCGGTAGCACCTGACCTCGCAGAGTAATCTCGCCTGTCATCGCCACATCAGAACGAACAGCTATTCCAGTAAGGGATGATACTAAAGCAGTACACATTCCGATGCCAGCACTAGGGCCATCTTTTGGTGTAGCGCCCTCTGGTACATGGATATGAATATCCTTTTTCTCATGAAAGTCACTTTTGATACCCAGTGCTGCGGAACGATTACGTACCACCGTCAATGCCGCCTGAATCGATTCTTTCATCACATCACCCAGTGAACCGGTCAGAATCTGGCGGCCTTTACCCGGTACCACAGCGGCTTCGATCGACAGAATATCGCCGCCCACCTGAGTCCAAGCCAGTCCGGTCACCTGCCCCACCTGATCCTGCTCCTCCGCACGCCCGAAGTTGTGTTTTTGCACACCGAGATAGTGTTCCAGCTCGGCTTCGGTCACAACGATCGTCTTAGCTTCGACCGTACCCAGTGCAAACTCCTTGACCACCTTACGACACACCTTGGCGATTTCTCGTTCGAGTCCGCGAACACCCGCTTCGCGGGTGTAGTAGCGGATCATACCGGTAATTGCGCTGTCTTCGAC
>JBFEXW010000114.1:0-6567 GCA_041562495.1 Marinobacterium sp.
AGATTACGTAGAGATTGGTCATATGAGCCATGACCGTTGGTCTAAGATACAAAATCATTTAGTTACTATTGGGCTAATAAGTAAGACCGATATGATCGATATCGACGATCTGTTACATAAACCCTCTCCAGCACCACTTAGCTGGAAAGACATATCAATATATCTGGTTACTATCGCTCTTTTAATAACTGTTCTATTAGTTGGACTACTTTCTTATTACCGTCGATCAAGACATCTTAATGAACAAGTAATTGAAGCGAGATCAGCAGAGAAAAAACTTTTTATAACTGCGACACATGATCACCTTACGGGTTTACCTAATCGAATGTTACTTCTGGACAGACTTGAGGTGGCTATTGACGACGCTAAGAGAACTGGTGTCAATCTAGCCGTAGCATTCATTGATTTAGATGGTTTTAAACAGATAAACGACCGTTTTGGACATCATGTGGGCGATGATTTTCTTAAGAAAGTTGCCATTAATATGAGTCTTGAGATTCGCTCTTCAGCCACTCTTGCGCGTTACGGTGGAGATGAGTTCGTCTACTTAGGTAGAGGGCTTAATGAGGAATATGCCGCACGTGTATCAAATCGAATAATTGAAGCCGTTAAAAGATCAGAACAGAGCTTGAAGTTAGACAAGGATATTTCTGCCAGTATAGGTATGATAATCATCAATAATGCCGAATCTATTACGGTCGATGAGGTATTGAAGATGGCTGATGCCAACATGTATGCTCAAAAAAAATTGGCTAAGGGTGGCGTTAATATTGAGGTCATCGGTTGATTAAGGGATCAGAAAATAAGTCCATGGCCGTGACATAAATAATGTTGCGCAATCAACCAAAATACAGAGCGTATAGACGTAATTAATGTCCGAGCTGTGCACGTTTTAGACGTCAAGAGGAACTAGGAAAATGGGATGCCCCCAATCCAGGTATCTTGTGCCATTTTGCTAATCCTGCGATTTAAGCAAGATCTAACCAAATGGTTTACAAAGATTTTTAGGAAAAAGTTGAGTCTGCCGATAAGCCGGGTTCTGTCGTGGACAGTCATTCCTCTAGGACCAGCATCACTACTGGCCTCAAGCAACCTACCCGGATCCGGCATGGGCCATGCCTGAAGGATCCCTATTTGGTCTTGCTCCGAGTGGGGTTTACCATCGCCGTGAAATGTTGCCACTCACGCGGTGCGCTCTTACCGCACCATTTCAACCTTACCGGCGTTCCGATCCGAAGACCTGAGCACTTAGGCGGTATACTTTCTGTTGCACTTTCCGTCGACTCGCGCCGCCCAGACGTTATCTGGCACTCTGCCCTGTGGAGCCCGGACTTTCCTCCCCTCCAGTAAACTGAAGCGGCGACTGTCTGGCAGACTCGGCGACGATTTTAACACAAACAATCTGTGTTTTTATCAGCTTTTATCAATTAGATGCTGATAGAGCGCTTTCTTGTTCGCACCAGTGATCTCTGCAACCAGTGCCGCCGCTTTCTTCGGTGGCAACTGATCAGCCACCAGACCTAGAACACGCAAGGTTTCCGGGTCTAAGTCTGTCACCTCCGCCTCTGCTGCTCCCTGAACCAGAAGGACAAACTCGCCCCTCTGCTGATTCGCGTCCGCCTTCATCCAAAGCAGTGTTTCTGCCAGCGTAGCGCCATGCAGGGTTTCAAAAGTTTTTGTCAGTTCACGGGCAACAACCACATAACGATCGTGACCGAACACCTGCGCCATATCAGTAAGTGTATCCAAAATACGGTGGGTCGATTCGTAAAAGATCAGTGTCTCTGAATTAGATGCCAACCGCTCAAGCCCCGCTATTCGGGCACCCGATTTTGCCGGTAGAAACCCGAGGAAACTAAATCGATCAGAAGGCAATCCAGACGCACTTAACGCAGCGACAAACGCACAACAACCAGGTACAGGAGAGACATCAAAACCCGCCTCACGCACCGCCCTGACCAACACAAATCCGGGGTCAGATATCAGGGGTGTACCCGCATCGGAAACCAGCGCGATAGACTGCCCCTGAGAGAGGCGTGATATCAACTCATCAGATCGCTGGCGTTCATTATGATCATGGACTGATATCATTCTGGCTTTAATGTTAAAGTGCTGCAGTAATCGCCCGGTATGACGGGTATCTTCTGCGGCAACCAGATCCACTTCTGATAGAATTTGCTGAGCACGCGGAGAGAGATCCGCGAGATTACCTATAGGGGTCGCTACGACATAGAGTCTGGGCGCTGACATTTATTTAAACCGAGCCTAACCAGTAGAGTTTGAACTATATCATGACAGGCAATCAAGTTCGTCTTTTCGCAGGTATGCTGTTAACCACCGTTCTGGTTACAGGTTGTGCTGTTCCTCCTAAAGGTGGTCAAGGCATATCACAGGGTGGCAGCATCGAACAACTGATCGCTCAGGCCGATCGTGCCCAACCGATCCGGGCGGCTGAGCTCCGCATTCAGGCAGCGAAAATGGCACTACAGATGGGCGATCAGATGCAGGTCAGTGCTATTCTCCAACCAATAGATCGCGCGATACTTCCTCCCAACCTTCGCTTTGAAGTGGCTCGCCTGCAGGCAGGTGCAGCAATAGAGCAGAGTGATGCCGGGACGGCGCTAAGTTACCTCAACCCAGCTCAGTTCGGTGATCTGTCGCAGGACCAGCAGGCCGAACTAAGCCTGTTAAGGTCCCAGGCCTATGGCCAACAGTCCAATTCACTCGCTGCTGCGCTTGAACTGGTCACCGTGGCACAGAATCAAATCGGCGATGAACAACGCAACACCCACGCCGAGATCTGGAAACTACTCCAGCAGAGCGATACCGAATCCCTTGTCGCGGCAAGCTTCAATAACTACGGCTTCTATCAACAGGGCTGGATTGAGCTTACGCTCAGCCTGAGCAAGAGTAGTGATCTGAGCAGCCAGAGGGATGCACTTCTGCAGTGGCAAAAGCTCTGGGAGGCTCACCCGGCCAACACTAACCCACCGGAAGTATTATCAGCGCTACTTAATGCCGAGTTGCTGATGGCTAAACGCATTATGGTCGCGCTGCCCTTCAGTAAGCAGTTCGCGCAACCCGCGGAGATGATTGCCGAGGGAGTTGCAGCGGCACGCTACGCTCGCGCGCAACAGGGTTTACCCGTTCCAGAACTGATCAGTGTTGATACCGAACAGTTCAACTCAGCAGCCGACCTTATGGCTGAAGCCCAGTCGATAAATGCAGACCTGATCATTGGACCGTTGAAACCCAACCTGATCGACCAATTGTCGAGCTACGCTAAGCTTCCTGTACCTACGTTGGTCTTCAATCCAGCCAACACTCCGACCGATGGCTTATACCAACTCGATCTATCCTCTGATCAGGAGGTTCGTCAGGTCGTAGAACGCGCCATACAGGAGGGTGCCCAGCGATTTGCGGTAGTGACTCCGGCAGCGCCGTGGGGACAAAAGATTAAGCAGGATTATCTGACCGCTATCGAACAACATCAGGGGCAGGTGGCAACAACTCTCGACTATGATCCAACTACCGATCTGTCCGCACAGGTATCTCAACTACTTAATACTGACCAGAGTGATGCCCGTTATCGTGAAATTCGCCGCATACTAGGACAAAAACCGGAGTTTGACGAGCGCCCACGCCGGGATATTGATGCGATCCTGCTAACAGCTCAGCCACAGGAAGCACGTCAGATTAAACCAATGCTGGCATACCATTTCGCTGGCAGCTATCCCGTGTATGCGAGCTCACACCTCTATGAGGGCGATGCAAACGCTACCCGTGACATTGATCTTAATGGCATACGCTTTCCCGATATCCCTTGGACACTTAACGCTGAAGACCCCTTGCATCTCAGCCTGGCGACTGAACGCACAGACACCTACTCTCGTTTAGGACGGCTTTATGCGCTAGGTATCGATGCTTTTGATATCCATCCCTATCTACTTCAGCTAGCAGCTTCCAGGGATATCTATGTTGATGGACAAACCGGTCGTTTAAATATCGATACCGCCAGACGCGTACAACGTCATCTCACCTGGGCCGTATTTGATCAGGGACTCGCTGTACCACTAGGCCCTGTTGAAAAGGTCCTTCCTGAAGCAACAACTCCGGAATCAGCACAAACAGCTATAACAGAAAATTGACACAGATAAGCCAAAACACTTAAGGAGAAGTGAATGGATTGCCAAAGGATTGGCCAGCAGGGAGAAAGACTCGCAGAGCGGTACCTGAAGCAACAGGGATTAAGGTTAATAGAGCGTAATTCCCGTTACCGCTCTGGAGAGATCGATTTGGTAATGCTCGATCGACGAACTCTGGTTTTTGTTGAGGTCAGACTAAGAAAGCATTTTCAATATGGCAGCGCGGCCGAAACCGTAGATATCAAAAAACAGAGAAAACTAACCAAAGCAGCTGGATTATGGCTCAGTCATAATTCACGATTTAGTAATGCCGACTGCCGTTTTGACGTACTCGCAATCGATACCAGTACAGAGTCGGCTGAATATCTATGGTATAAAGATGCATTCAGACCTGAGTAGCCAATTGAGGCATAATGGAACTCGAAGAAAGAATCGTTAACCACTTTCACCAGACTCTCGATGTCAGTGCCCAGACAATCGAGCACTACACGCCGGTGATCGCTGAAGCCGCGGAAGCAATGCTGGGTTGTCTGGTATCTGAATCAAAGATA
Organism: Marinobacterium sp.; assembly: GCA_041562495.1. GTDB lineage: Bacteria > Pseudomonadota > Gammaproteobacteria > Pseudomonadales > Balneatricaceae > Marinobacterium_E. The sequence continues at coordinate 4,697 of JBFEXW010000114.1, forward strand.
CTCACGGCAGGGAACGGAGCCTCAGCTGCCCTGGCCAACCACTTCACGGCGCTATTAATGAACCGCTTTCGCCAGGAACGACCCGGCCTGCCCAGTATCGCGTTGAGCTCCAACTCCAGCGTACTATCGGGCATTGCCGACGATTCCGGATATGCAGAAGTCTATGCCCGACAGATTCAGGCAGTCGGCCAGCCAGGTGATCTTTTATTTGTCATCTCGCCTTCAGGAAGAGACGCTAGTCTGGTACAAGCCATACAATCAGCCCACGACCGGGAGATGCAGGTTATTGCGCTGACCGGACGCGATGGCGGTAATATGACCGCACTCCTGCAACCGGAAGAGATTGAGATTTGCGTACCAAGTGACGATGATCCATCGATTCATCTTGCTCAGACATTGGTAATACATACACTTGTCGACTTAATAGAATTTCAGCTATTTGGAGCCTAGTTCCTATGAAAAAGAGTCTTATTGCCCTGATGATCACCTCGACCCTCCTGACAGGCTGCTCTCAGATCATCAGCGCCACACGTGATGAACCTATCCATGAAGATCAGAGCTCACGTACACTGGGCAACTACGTTGAAGATGAAGCTATCGAACTCAAGGTACTGGTCAATCTAAGCAAAGGATCGGCACCACTGAGCCAGTCGCACATCAATGTAACCAGCTTCAACGGCCAGGTACTACTCAGCGGACAGGTTCCAAATGAGACAATCAAGCGTGAAGCAGAGCAGGTGGTAAATCAGACACGCGAAGTTAAGCGTATTCACAACGAACTTGAGATCGCTGGTCCTACTTCGACAATTGTGCGTACTAACGACACTTACCTGACCAGTCGCATAAAACTGCAACTCCTCGCAGATAATGACGTTTCCGGCTCCAGAATCAAGGTCGTTACCGAAAATGGTACCGTCTACCTGATGGGACTGGTCAGCCAGCGTGAATCCGATCGCGCAATCGAGATTATCCGGGGCGTATCGGGTGTACAACGTATAGTGAAGGTATTTGAATACATTCCACTGCGGTAGTAACAGACACAAAAAAGGCTCTGCACCGTACGGTCAGAGCCTTTTTTATTTTCAATCACGGAGCGTTATTTAACGACTTTTAGCGCAGGTCTCTTGGAGGCTTTTGCATCAGCCTTTTGAGCTGACTCAACCTCCTCCGAAACTTCCTGATCGTCAGATTCATTTAATGCCGCAAGTTGCGCTTCAATCTGAGCGTTTAACTGTTCAGCCCCTGGCTCCATACCAAACCCCATTCCCGCTCCAGTTTCGCGAGAAAAGATAGCTGCAACGGCAGCCATAGGCACGTAGACCTGCATTGGCTGACCGCCGAAACGCGCTGAAAAACTCAGCGCTTCGTTATCGATTAACAGGTCACGTACCGCACCAGGTGCGATATTCAGCGTAATCTGCCCATCATTAACATAAGCGAGCGGTACCTGCGTACCAGGCACCTCAGCCATCACGGCGAGATGAGGTGTCAAATCGTTATCGAGCAGCCATTCATAAAGCGCCCTAAGCAGATACCCACGGCTTGGTGTGATTTTGCTCATCGAACTAGTCGCGCATCTCACGCTCTACTTCAGACAGGCTCTCCTGGAATGACTCACGGTCAAACAGACGCTGCATATACTGCATCAGAGGCTTGCACTGAGCTTCAGGCAGTTCGATACCCATTACAGGCAGACGCCAGAGGATCGGAGCGATACAGCAGTCAACCAGACCAAACTCTTCACTCATGAAGTAGGGCTTTTCAGCAAAGATTGGAGAGATCGCTACCAGGCTGTCCCGCAACTGTTTGCGCGACTGATCCAGCTCATCCGCAATCCCTTCGCTATTCAGAATTTTGTCGGCAAGTTTTGC